>JAXDAS010000025.1:0-4013 GCA_034679605.1 Microcaldota archaeon | reverse complement strand
GATAATTTTTGTGAAGAATGCGTCCGAGGCGCTCAACCTTCTGATGTATTCCTATGGGATGGAGAAGATAAACCACCGCAGCAGAATTACGATCTCCATTGCCGAACACCATTCCAATTTCGTCCCTTGGCAAGTGCTCGCTGAAAAGAAAAAAGCAAAATTGGATTTCCTGGATATTGATTCGGAAGGCGAATTGGCTGGCCTTGAGGACGCGTCCGGTTCCGATATCATCTCTATTGTCCATGCCTCCAATGTGCTTGGGACGATAAACGATGCGGAAAAAATCTGCAAGGTCGCGCGGGACGGCGGGGGGATTTCCGTGATAGACGGCTCGCAAAGCGTCCCCCACATGCCGATAGACGTGAAGAAGATGAAATGCGACTTCTTCGCATTCACAGGGCACAAGATGCTCGCGCCCACCGGAATAGGGGTTTTGTACGGGCGGAAGGAATTGCTGGAAGAAATGGAGCCATTCCTTCTTGGGGGTGATATGATTATAGAAGTAAAGAAAGAAGGCTCTAAATGGAATGCCCTTCCTCACAAATTTGAGGCGGGAACTCCGAACATAGAAGGTGCGATTGGGCTCGGGGCGGCAATCGATTACCTTAACGGGGTTGGGATGGAGGAGATAAGGAAGCATGAGGTGGATTTGCTCTCCTATGCAATCGCGCAATTGAAGGATGAGGTAACCATTTACGGGCCGAAGGATGCGAGGAAAAGGACCGGATTGGTTTCCTTCAACGTCCCTGGCGTGCATGCCCATGACGTCGCGACCATTTTGGACGAGGACGGGGTTGCGATACGCAGCGGCCACCACTGCGCCCAGCCTCTGCATGACAGATTGGGGTTGGAGAGTTCCGCGCGGGCAAGCTTCCATCTGTATAATACGAAGGAGGAAGTGGACAGGCTGGTGGACGGGATAAGGAAGGTAAAGAGGGTTTTTGCTTGAGCATTGAATACGAGCGCATAGTGCACATATGGAAGGATCCCCCGAACCGAGGGGAGATGAAGGACGCTGACACCGTTGCGGATGGCGCGAACCCCATCTGCGGGGACAGGGTGAGGATATTTTTGAAGATTAAAAACGGAAAAATAACGGATGCCTCATTTACCGGGGAAGGGTGCGCGATAAGCATCGCCTCCGCCTCCCTTCTTCTGGATTATGCGAAGGGGAAGAAGCTGGAGGAGATAAAGAAGATAGATAAAGAAAAAGTAATGGAATTGCTGGAGCTGGACCTCTCCAAAAACCCCTCAAGGTTGAAATGCGCCCTGCTTCCGCTTATGGCGATGAAAAAATCTAATCAAAAATAGCCTTTTCCTTGGTGATTATGAACTGGGCCATTTCCTCCACAACCTTTCTTCCATAGCGGGCTTCTCCGTAAACTTCCGGATTCCTTTTGCCGAGGCTGTCGAAAAAGTCCGTGGATTCGGCAAGCACCTTAACTGCCTCGTCCTTCTTCGCCTTCTCAAGCCTCTTGAGCCACTCCCCGGTTTTCCTAAGTGCCTCCCTAAAATCCGGGCTCGTTGAGATTGCCGCGCACTTCTCCCTCTCCTCTTTTGTCCCTAGCGCATCCAGCACCTTGCCCCAGTCAATCTTCTCTTCCATATAGACCCTCAGGCAACTCCTTCTCTGGCCGAAGACGCCATGGCAACTTGGTTCGTGAGGAAATTCAATGCCTCTGTTGGGTTCGGCCCCGCTACCCCCTCATCAGTAAACCTTGAAGATCCGCCGAAATTGACCATCTGGCCGAACGTCCCCGCACCGAGCGCCCTGTCCACGGGGGCCCGGAGCGAATCGAAATTGCCCGTGAAATATGCGTCCCTCACTGCATCCCTGCCCGCCATCTGCTCGATGGCCGCGACTATCCTGATGTTGCTCTGATATGTGACCTCGGATTGGGGAACCTGTATCCCCGACGATTGGAGCGCCCTGACCGCATACAGCTCGGTCATCCCCTCGTCCAGGAACTTGTATTCGGAGGGCACGTCCGAGCCCCTGCCCAGCCTGCTCGCGTGATGCAGCTCCTCGTGCACCATGGTGTGGAGCCTTGCCGTCTCGCCCCTCACGTCCGGGTCTATCGTTATGCTCGCGCCGCCTCCCCTCATGACATAATAGCCGTCATAGCCATGGGCGAGGTCCCTCGTTGAAACCGTTGCGGGGTTCTGCTGCATCTGCGAATACGCCCCCTCCGGCAGAAACCCCGAATCCCTCAGGACCGCCACCGCCTGCATCTCCGTGGCCATGTTCCTCCTGCTTATCTCCTCGCGGCTCAGCGAGCTCTCCTGCTGCGCCTGCTGCCCGTAGAGCTGCGCCGCATTCTCCGAGGCGCTGCCCCTTTCGCGCGCCGCGCCACCCGCGCGGGAATACGCTTCCGTCGCGGACTGGGCCGCATACGCGGCGGCGGCCGTGGCTATCGCGGCCACCGTGTCAAACACGTTCCTTGACTCCTCCCTCCTTGCCTCGGCTTGGAAAGGGGACTGGCCCTCCTGCTGGTCCTGGAAGCGCTGGTAGAACTCGTTTATGCGCGCGTTGGACTGGAACCGGAACCCGTCCGACTGGCGCACTGCGGCGATTTCCCAGTTCGCGTTCTGGTAGATGTCCACCATGCCCTGCCCGCCTATGCGCACGCTGCCCAGCCTCTCGAACCCTCCGGACTGGAGGTATTGCTGGGTCTGCGCAATCTGGCTTTCCCTTTCCTGGGCGGTGAGCTGCGGCATACATCTTCACGAATATAGGAGAGAAAGGGGTTTAAATAAGAAACGTAGGGCTTGCGCTGATGGGAAGAAAACAAATAGAAAAAGAGGTTCAGCGCTCCCTTTCTGACCTTCTAACCGCCTCGACCATGGATTGCTCCAGATTTAACAAAGCTGTATTCACCGCAGGGTCTGTGCCTATGCGCAACTCTGGGCCGGAGTTCCTCACCGAATCCCTTATAGAGCGCAGGACGTCCTCCACGTCCCTCATGATCTTGAGGTACTCCTCGACGCTCACCCCCTCGTACACCCCGGGGTTTGAATCCAGCCTTTTCTGGAAGTCTTCGTATTCGCCAACAGACATCCCCACCGCTGCGGCCCTCGCCTGCACCGAGCTCTCTCCGGCTGCGACGACGGTCCCTCCCGCCGGCCTTTCCCTGGCCTCCTGCCTGGCAAGCATGCCCGCGGCGCTTCTCCCGTAGTCCGAGGCAAATCCAGTTGCTGCCCTCGCGTTGTCGAAAACGAATGTCTCCCCCGTCTGCTCGTTCCTCGCCGCCCAGACGCCGGTGCCTATAGGGGCCGCGCTCGCGCCCTGGAGGTCCTCCCTGCTGTAGATCTTGTAGCCGTTCCTGTCAAATGTGTCCCGCAGGAACCGGGTGGCTTCCTCGGTGCTCAGGGCGACCTCCCTCCCGCCCTCCATCCTTGTAAATCTTGTGTTTGGGTGGGTGAGCGCGTCCTCGGGCCTGACCGTCTGCCCCGGAGGCGCCATGAAATGCACTGTGACGTCCCCTACCTGCCTGGTCCTCTCTTCAAGATTTTCACGAAGCCTTGGTTCAGCCATGGTTACACCGTATTATTTACGTTGGCGGCATTTAAATAGTTTTCCCTGGGCCTTCCGAAGGATATTAATATTTCCCATGCCTGCATAGATTATGGCAAACGCGGGGGAGAGCAGGCAGGAGCAAAAGCCTTCAAAAGCCCATGGGAAAGGCCGCCGCATGGGGAAGGCCATCGCAGCAGCGGCCGCGCTCGCCATATCCGCGATGCCGATGGCCGCCCATGCCAGGCCGAAGCTGGGCGCGGCCCCTCCCGTCGCAGAAAAGCCCCCAACGGGCGCGCCGGAATCGGGTGGCATGGATGCAAGCGAGGCACGGTTCCCGGGCGGGGCCGCGCGGGTGGAGGTGCTCGGCGAGGGCGGGGACTTCACAAGCATGAGAATCGCTTATGAGGGGAAGGAGTGGGAGGGCAGGGTGGATTTCTTCGGGCCGCGTGGCATGGGGAAGGTCATCCATCAGCTGCCCGGCGCGGAGAGGAGCGTC
>JAXDAS010000024.1:0-3512 GCA_034679605.1 Microcaldota archaeon | reverse complement strand
CCTCGGCCTGATCGCCCTCCTCATAGGCGCTTTGGCCCTGTTCTACCTGTTCTCCATATACAACGGATTGATCTCCCTCAGGAACAACATTGAGCGCGCCTGGGCGAACATAGATGTGCTTCTGAAGCAGAGGACCGACCTCATCCCCAACCTGGTGGAAACAGTAAAGGGCTACATGAAGCACGAGAAAGGCGTATTGGAGGAGATAACCCGGATGCGCGCGGAAATGCTCTCGGCGCAGGGCCCCGCGCAGAAGGCGAAGGCCAGCGAGCACCTCACCTCCGCCCTCAAATCCATTTTTGCGGTGGCGGAAAACTACCCCCAGCTCCGCGCTTCCGAGAACTTCCTGCAGCTCCAGAACCAGATTTCCGCAATAGAGAACCAGATAGCGGACAGGAGGGAGTTCTACAACGAGTCAGTATTGCTTTTCAACACAAGGATACATTCCCTCCCCGACATGATTCTGGCGGGAATAATGGGCTTCAGGGACAAGGAATACTTCAAAGCCACTGAGGAGGAAAAGAAGAACGTAAAAGTAGAGATCTAGCCTTTCTTTTCTTTCTTATATTCTTTCACTACTTCAATTATGCCTTCTTCCGCCCAGCGCGGATGGAACCCCAGCTCCCTCTTCGCCCTTTCCCATTTGAACGCGCGGTCCTTCCCCAGGATTGAAACGTGCTCCCGCGTCAATTTCGGCTTCATCCCAAAAAGCGCCCCGAACTCCTGCAACCTTCCCAGCAGATTCGCCATCCAGAAACCCATATGCTTTCTGGGAGGCGCGACCCCCAGTTCCCTGCACGCAATTGAGGAAATCTCCTCCTGCGTCCTGCTCTCCCCGCAAATCACATAGGTGCCCTGCCCCTTCTCCACGGCCGCCGCAACCGCCTTCGCCGCATCCTCCACATGCACGAAGGGAACCCTGTTCCTCCCGTCCCCTATAATGAACATCTTTCCCTTCTCCAACATTCGTAGAATATTGAAATAATCCTCAAACTCAGGCCCATAAATGGTCCCAACCCTCAGAATCGCGTGCCTCCCCTTCTTCCGCACAATCTCCTCCGCCTCCAGCTTGCTTTTCGCATAAGCGGAGTCCGGGTGCACTGGCGTCGCCTCGTCCGCAGGTATTTCCCTCATCTTTTTCCCATAAACCGAAATGGAGCTGGCCAGCACTATTTTGCATTTTTCCGGCGAATTCTCCACTATTTTTTTCGTCAGTTCCACATTCGTCCTGCGCATCTCGCCCGCATCCCAGAACCTCATCGAGCCCGCGAGGTGTATGACGCAGTCCGCATCCTTCAAAATCTTGCGCAGGCTCTCCGCAGAGAAATCCGTCACCACCTCTCCGGGAAGCCCCTTCGCCTCCCGCACGAGCGGAACCGCCCCGATGAACCTGAGCACATGCCGCCCAAGCCGTCCAGAGGCGCCAGTAATGTAAATCTTCACAAAATACACTCCCACTCCAATACTTATATAAATATTCTTTACACATACTATTACTATGGGCGACACGATAACCGCTCCTTCGAACAACTATTGCCCTGCATGCGACAGGGTGCTCCAGATTGCGGACCGCGCAATACGCTTCAAGGAGGAGCACGGAATAATGGTGGAGAAGGCCACGCAGCAGTACTTCAGGCTCATATCCGAGAGGGTCAAGCCCGGCCCGGAGCTCAACGGGGTGAAGGCGCTCACCACCGTTCTCGCGAGGGTGCACCACCTCAGGGGCCTGGGCAGGGAGCAGAGGTCCCGCGACAGGCTTTTTTCCGGCCTTGAGCGCGGCCTCCCGGTAACCCCGGGCTTCGAGGCCCAAACCGGCATCTCCCCGCGCGATTTCATCGAAAGGCTGGACACGTACATGCGGCAGTACAAGAAGATACATTCCACCAACCTGGACCTGAACTCCGAGATGAAGCTTGAGAACTACGCGATGGAGATAGACGCGGGAGGCATATCCCTACCCACCCTCCTGGTGAGGCTAGCGGACCTCAGCCTTGACCTGGAAGAGGCGGTTTCCGGCCTCCCGAACAGGGAAAGGCTCAGCGACTCGGACAGGCAGCTCCTTGCGACCAAGCTCAAGACGGTCTGGTTCCCGTTCGCGGACACCATCGGCTGGGTGGACGCGTCCTACAAGATACGCAGGAACGGGGTGCTCTGGGACGACAACAGCGTGCAGGCGCTGAAGGACAAGGAGGAGTGGCTGAGTGGCGTTTTCAAGGAATATTCCTTCGCCGCGACCATGCTCAAGACCCTTGCCGAAGACATAGTTGGCCTTCTCTCCAGGAACGAGGCCCTGTCCGCGCATTCCGCAATTCTCCAGGGCGCGATAGTGCAGGAGGCGAGGGTCAAGAGCCCGGCAGCGATAGTCATCAAGGAGGACAAGTTCGGGAAGGAGAAAAGGACCGGGGAGCCGATAATGGACATGGTCGCGGTCCGCGTTATCTTCGACTGCGACGACGACACGGCGCAGTTCTTAGGCAGGGAGATATCCGAGCACATGAGGGGCCTCAGGAACTTCAGGCACAGGCAGATGCAGGATTATTTCAAGAAGCCTAAGAAGACCGGCTACAGGGCGGTGCACGTCACCGGATATTTCAAGCCCAGGGGCGAACACGTGCCCGTGGAATTCCAGTTCACGAACAGGTCGAGGTTCCTCGACTCGCTTTTCGGAGGGTCCAGCAGGCTGGTCTACAAGAGCGGGGCGGGCTCGGAAGCCGGCCAGCTGATGGGCGCGTTCAACCGGCTCTTCAGCCCCATCATCTCCGCGGCCTCTGACATCCGCGGCGCGATGGAGAATCCGATACCCGTCTCAATGAGGGAAAACCGGCAGGACATGGCCGCCTACACGGTCCTGATAGACGATGACGCGATGACCGTCCGCATGAAGAGGGGCTCCCTTGCCGCCGATGTCGCGTTCAGGGCGCTCAACAAGCCCAGGATGGTGGACGTGCACGACCTCACGGATTCCGGGAGGCGGATATCCTTCTTCGAGCAATGCCCATCCAGGGTCAGGCTCGTGCCCAGGCAGGCAAGAATCCTAAACCCGAGGCTCGTGAGCAGGATTCTAGACGACCCGAGCATCTCGCTCACGACAAAGCAGATCGTGCGCGACCTGTCCCCGAAGTAGCTCTAATCCCCGAACATTATCGCCGATTCCCTTGTTTTCAGTTTCTGCGGCCTCACGTCCGCAACCCTTTCCTTCACCGCGCCTATTTTTCCGTCCTCAAACCCAATCCTCTTCCCCATCTCAATCAGAATCTCGTCCACGGGGATGTGTTTTCCCCCGAGCACCGCGTTCCCAACCACCATGCACCCGCGCGGCGCAATCTTCTTCAAATTTAGCAGCACTTTCTCCATGTCCGCAAAATAAGTTCCCGCAATGGGAATGTCAGAAAACTCCTCGGCCTCCTGCGGGCAGGCCCCAAAAGATTCCCCTGTAATGAAGCTCCTCACCTCCCTCGCCCGCATTGTTTTCGTGCTCTCCTTCTGCATCGTCAAAAGGCTCAGCTCCAAGC
>JAXDAS010000023.1:0-3508 GCA_034679605.1 Microcaldota archaeon | reverse complement strand
CGCTCGCCAGGAAGAAGGGGATAAAGGAATTCGTCCTTGACATGGGCCTTTACGCGCCCGTGAAGAACTCCCTCGCGTTCGCCGCGCAGAAGGGCGCGCTCGATTCCGGGCTCTCGGCCTCCCACGGGGAGGGGCTCACGGACGAGGCGCGCATCTCCGGCTCCCACATAGAGGAGTATGCGAAGTCGCTGGATGAATCCAAGTACAAGAAGGTGTTCTCCGGCTACCTGAGGGACGGCTTCAAGCCGAAGGAATTCGTTTCCCATTTCAAGGCTTCTAAGGAGGCCATCCTGAAGGAGGCATGATGACATGGCAAAGGGAAGGAAAGGAAAGAACACCAGCAAGAGGGAGGAGGTTGAGCTTCTAGACATCGCCTCCTGGACGCCCCGCACCTCCATCGGCCGGAGGGTGAAGGCGGGAGAGATCTCCAGCATCGACCAGATACTGGACGAGGGCTTCACGATACTCGAGCCCGAGATAGTGGATTCGCTCGTGCCCGAGATGGAGGTGGAGACGCTCGCGGTCAGCCCGACCCAGAGGTCAACGGACTCCGGCAGGAAGATGCAGTTCCGCGCCGTCGTCGTCATCGGGGACAAGAAAGGCCACGTCGGCATAGGGGTCGGCAAATCCGAGGAGGTCAAGCCCGCCCTCGATTATGCTATGAAGGACGCCCGCAAGCACATGATACACCTGAAGCTCGGGTGCGGAAGCTGGGAGTGCAGGTGCGGGCAGCCGCATTCCCTCCCCCAGAAGCTGGAGGGGAAGTACGGCGGCACCATGGTCATACTCAAGCCCGCGCCCAAGGGCCTCGGCCTCGCCGCAAGCGACGTGGTGAAGAAGGTGCTCTCCATAGCCGGGCTCCGGGACATCTGGAGCTCCGCAGAGGGTTCAACCTCCAACGTCTACAACACGGCCATGGCCACGGTCGACGCCCTCGACTCCATCAACAGGAAGAAGCCCCAACCGGGTGAAGCAATATGACAATGGCAATCGTAAGGATAAGGGGAAGGAGGAGCATGGACCCCAACATAAGGAAGACGCTCGAGGTCCTGTGCCTGCACCGCACCAACCAGTGTGTTCTGGCCGAGGACACCCCCTCGCTCAGGGGCATGCTCCAGCTATGCAAGGACTATGTCGCCTTCGGCCCGGTAAAGGAGGAGACGATAGCGGCCCTAATGCAGAAGAGGGGCGAGAAGGGCAGCAGGATGCTTTCCGAAATAATGGAATCCCAGGAAATCGCGCAGGCCGCCAAGAAGGTCGCGCACGGGGAGAAGATGAGGAATTTCGCGGATCCCGTGTTCCGCCTGCACCCCCCGCGCAAGGGCTTTGTGGACATAAAGAGGCCCGCCTCCCAGGGAGGGGACCTGGGCCCGCGCGGCGACATGGACGACCTGATAAGAAGGATGATGTGAACGAGGTGCTCGCATGACAAGACGAAAGGCAAAAAGGAAAACCAAGATGAGGGGCTCGCGCTTCCATGGTTTTGGCAACGTCAAGAACAAGAGGGGATCCGGCTGCCGCGGCGGATTCGGCCGCGCGGGGCTCGGCAAGCACAAGTTCTCCTGGGTGACCCGCTACGACCCGGACTACCTGAAGAACGACGGCTTCGTTGCCCACACATTCCGGGACGTCCCGACCATGAACCTCTTCGAGATAAGCAACATGATAGAGAAGGGGGGCCTTGAGGAGAAGGGCGGCAAGTTCCATTTCGAGTTCCGGGGAAAAATCCTCGGCTCGGGCGCGCTCCGCCACCCAATAGTATTAAAAGCGCTCTCCTGGAGCAAGATAGCCGAGAGGAAAGTCAAGGAATCGGGCGGGGAGCTTTCCAAAATAGAGTGATGAAAAGATGGGCGCGATAATAGATTTCATACACGGGCTTTCCACCCACCTTCCCGAGATAAAGGCGCCAACCAAGCTCCCGAGCATAAAGGAGCGCTTCCTCTGGACCGGCATAGCGTTGCTGCTCTTCTTCGTCATGTACAACGTGACCGTTTTCGGGGCGGCGCAGGGCACCGGGGCATTCGACTTCCTGCAGATGATTACCGCGTCAAAGCTGGGCTCCCTGCTCACGACCTCCATCGGCCCGATAGTCCTCGCGTCCATTTTCCTGCAGTTGTTTTCATGTGCGGGCCTCATATAACACGACCCAAAGAAACCCCAGCAGAGGCAGAAGTTCCAGGAGGTGCAGAAAGTCCTCGCGCTCGCAATCGCGCTCGTCGAGGCGTCCATATTCGTCATGACCGGCAGGATCCCCCTGGTTGAGAGCGCGTTCCTGGATCCGACTCTCCTCATGGCCCTGGTGATAGTCCAGATAGCCCTGGGATCCGCAATCGTCCTCTACCTTGACGAGATAGTCACAAAATACGGGATAGGCTCGGGCATATCCCTCTTCATCGCCGCGGGAGTATCGTTCTCCATAATAGGGGGCGCCATATCCCTTTTCGTAGGGGAGGGAGGGGTCGCGTCAGTGGTGGCCGGAGGCGGCGCCGAAGCCATACCCAACGCGCTCATAGTCCTTCTCCCGCTTTTGGTCACCCTGGTCGTGTTCACCGTCGTCTGCTACTGCGAGGGCGTCAAGGTGGAAATCCCACTCGCCTACCAGCAGGCGAGGGGCCTAGCCCCAAAGCTGCCACTCAACTTCTTCTACCTGTCCAACATTCCGGTCATATTCGCTTCCGCCCTCCTGCTGAACATCCAGCTGTTCTCTGGCGGCCTCGAGGGCCAGAGCCTCATGGTGGGCGATTTCAACATTGTGGAGGCGATCGGCTACGTGGATTCCACGGGCCAGCTCCGGGACGGGCTCCTCTATTTCTTCACCCCGGTCTACGGTGGCAACACGCTCGCCCAGCTCAGCTTCCTCACAAGCGGCGTCACCCCCATCTTCCACATTCCGGAGTGGGTCCACGCCATAGTGTACGTGCTCTTCCTCTCCCTCGTCTCAGTCCTGTTTGGCATGTTCTGGGCCGAGACCTCCAACATGGACACAAAGGGGATGACCAACCAGCTCATGCAGTCCGGCATGCAGGTCCCCGGCTTCCGCCGCGACCCGCGCATACTCGAGAAGGTGCTTGAGAAATACATACCTCCCTTGATAGTCCTCGGTTCGTTCTGCGTCGGCCTGCTGGCGGGCCTCGCCGACCTAACCGGCGCTTTGGGCACCGGAACCGGCATCCTGCTTACCGTAGGCATCTTCTACCGCACCTACCTGCAGATGAAGAGGCAAAGGCTGCTGGACGCAATGCCCGTGCTGGGGAACCTCGGAGGCGACTAGATATGATAATAATGATGGGGCTGCCGGGCGCGGGGAAATCCTCCGTGCTAGGTGGCGTTGGGAACCCTGCCTGGAAAATCCTCAACTACGGCACCCTGATGTTCGAGATCGCGCAGAAGTCCTACGGGCTCACGCACAGGGACGAGATGCGCAAGCTTCCCGTGGAGAAGCAGAAGAAGGTGCAGGAGGAAGTGGCCACCCTCCTTTCCCGGGAGAAGGGAAAGGTGATACTCGACA
>JAXDAS010000022.1:0-9534 GCA_034679605.1 Microcaldota archaeon | reverse complement strand
CAGAGTAAAGGAGGAACCTGTCCGGGTTCAGGTTCACATATGTTATATTAAGGAACGGATAGTTCACGAGGCCGATTGCGTTGGTGTAGCCCAGGGTGAGGTTGGTGAAGTTGTTCTCCGCGATGGGCGTAGAAACGTAGAGATAGTGGCTCTCGTTGTAGATCATGCCGTTTGTGAAGGTGTTGTAGGCCGAGCTTGTCTCGACGTACATTCCGAATCCGGTGTTGTTGTAGGAAGCAAGGTTGGTGAAATTGTTGCTGTTTGAGTTGCCGGCCAGGTGGAAGCCGTAGCCGCCGTTGCTGTGCGAGGTTATATTTGTGAGGTTGTTGCTGGACGAGCCGGAACCAAGGGTAAACCCGTCCACAGTAGAGCCGCTGAAGAGGACGTTCGTGAAGGTGTTGGAGGAGGACGAGAATATGTATGCCCCATAGGCGTTGCCTGTCCCGCTGGCATTTGTTATGGTGCTGTATTGGGCGTTCGAGGAGAAATAGAAGACGAAGCTGTTGCTGTTTGCGGCAAAGTTCTGTATTTCCGTGTACCACGCGGCGTCTATGTAGACTCCTGAGGAACTCTCGCTTGTCGCGCTGCAGTCTATTATCTTGCTGTAGTCCGCCCCGTTGTGGACGTAGAAGGCGTGGAAGTAGTCGTCAACGGATGTGACGTTGTACATGTAGTTTAGGTCGGAGTTGGAGAGCTCGAAGCTGTTGTTGTTGAACGAGGAGGCCACTCCCTGGAAGATGTTGCTGTTGGAGCCGTCGATATAGGCGCCGTTGCCGAGGTTGTTGCTGAGCGTTGTCGTGGTGAAGTTGTTCTGGTTGGAGTTGCTCAGCAGGTAGATGCCGTGGCCGGTGTTGGAGTATGCGCGGCTGCCGTTCAAAACGTTGAAGTATGAGGCGAATAGCGCGAAGCCGGCGGAGCTGTTGGTCGCGTTGTTGGAGACGAACGAGCTGTGGTTGGAGTATGTGAGCCCGAACCCTATGAGGCTCCCGTTGGCGTAGTTGTTCGCAACATAGGAATAATTGGAGTAGCGGAACCCGAAGCCGTAGTTGGTGTTGTTCACCGCGCTGCTGCCGGTGGCGTTTATGTTTGTAGAATATTCCACGTAGAAGCCGTTGTGGCTGTTGTCGTATATGCTGCTGCCCGCAAGGGCGGAGTGCGAAACCATGTATCCTTCAAATCCGTCGTAGTTGCCGTTCAGGGTCACGTTGGCGAAGAGGTTGCTCGAGGAATTGGAAACCTGGATGCCGTAGAACTGGTTGGAGTAGGACCTCGTGTCGGTTACTTTTGTGAAGTTGGAGTAGTCCAGGTGCAGGCCTGCGTTCAGGTTCTCGTAGAAGGCGCTGCTGAGGACCATGTTGTTGTCGGAATAGACGGAATAGAAGCCGTCGAACGAGTTGTTGTACGCGGAGCATCCGTAAAGGGAGCTGTTCCCGCTGCCGCCCATGAAAACGAAGCCGTTGGAGTTGTTGTAGGCGATGTCGCTTATGAAATATACACTGTTGGAACCCTGGAGCCGGAAGCCGATTTGGGTGTTGTGGTGGGCAGTGTTGTTGAGGAAATAGATGTTGGCGGTGCCTGCCCCTGCAGAGAAGCCGATGGCATAATTGGTTATAGTGCAGTTGCCGATGGTGTCGTTCTCGACATTGCTAACCTGGATGCCGAAATTGGTGCCGTCAACGCCATCTATTACGGACTGGTTGCAGTCCAGGAAGATGTTGGAGGCGTTCATGTAGAGGGCGGACGCGCTGGAGACGTCCAGGTAATAGTGGTCCCTGCAGAGCGTGGTGTTCCTGTTGACCATCAGCACCCCTGTGTCGTTGATTATTCTGTCGCCCCATGTGCTCGGGTCGGAGAGGTTCAGGCATCCGGGGTCGCCCAGCGTGTATCCTGAGAAGCCAGAGACGTTGAACGTGCATGCCAAGCCGGCGCAGCTCTTGCTTGTGAGGTACCTGGAACCGGTGAGTATTTCCGTCTGGGATGTTGGGAAGCCGGAGCCCCTGTAAACGATGTAATCCGGGGATGCGGAGCTGAGCGTTATGTCGGCTGAGACGTTCGCATCGGACGCTGCGGTGTCGTTCATGGACACCCAGGAGTCCCTGAGGATTATGGTGCCCTCCTGCAGGGCGGTCTCGTTTGTGCGGAGGTTGAGTATGCTGGCCGGGGATATTGTGGATGTAAAGTTGATTATGCCGATGCTGGAGTTGTAGCCGAGGGCGAGGTGGTCTAGGACAGTGGATGCGTCAAGCCTCAGGTAGCTGCTCTGGTTGTAGATGAAGGTGCGGTTGAATACGGATATTTCTGGGCCCGTCACGTACAGGCCGTGGATGGTGTTGCCGTAGATGACGGTGTCCGTCATGTTGTTGAAGTTGGATTTGTCGAGATAAACGCCGAAGCCGTTGTTGCTGTAGGAGGTCGTGCCGTAAAAGGTGTTGAGGTAGGCCTCGTAAAGGAAGACGCCGTATGCGGAGTTGTTGTATGCGTCCGTCCCGAAGAAATGGTTGTCATAGACCATGTATGTGAGGGAGGGGCTTGCGAGGGAGATGCCGTTTGTGTTGTTGAACGCGGAGTTGTCTGAGAAGAAGTTCCCAGTGGAGAGGTTGGTTACATAGAAGCCCGTGCCAGAGTTGTTGTATGCCAGGTTGCCGGTAAGGTTGTTGCTTGAGGACGCATTCAGCACGAACCCGTGGAAGTCGTTGGCTGAGCCCTCGTTGTATGTGAGGTTGTTCTTATTTGCGCCGAATAGGAAGAAGCCCGCGTCTGAGGCGCCATAGGCGTAGTTCTTGAAAACTGTGTTGTTTTCAGAAGTATCGATTGCCACTCCGTGTAGGCCGTCGGAGACATTGTTGTAATATAAGCCGTTGCCGTGGGATAGGTTCAGATAGACCCCTACCTGGGTCGTGCCAAGGACAATCCGGTTGTATGAGATGTTATTGGCCGGGGAGTTCTCCAGGTAAACCGCATTTATCCCCTTGGTGTTCACCACCCGGTTGGAATAAAGCGTGTTGCCATTTGAGAGGCGGAGGATGACACCCCAGGTGTTGGCTGCGTCCTGGCTGATGTTGTTGTAGGCGAAAAAGTTGTCGTTGGAATTATTGAGGAAAACGAGCGCCGTGACTGACAAGGAGGTGTATTCCATATTGTAATAGAAGGTATTGTTATGAGAGTTGAGCAGGAGGATGGACCAGAGGAATGTGTAGTTTCCTGAGTTGGAGGTGAAGTTGTTGAGGTTTGAGTTGAAGAGGTAATAGTTCACGCTGTTGTTGTAGGCGTAGTTGCCGGAGACACTGCTCCCGTTCCCGTACCATGCGAAGCCGGCGAATGTGGACCAGGTGGCGTTGTTGTTGGTCACGGTGCTGTTCCTGTCCAGCCAGAAGGCGAAGCCGTACTGGGTGTTGTTGTAGGCGAGGTTCCTGTCCATGGTCGTGTTGAAATTCCCATTGAGATAGAAAGCCGCAACGCCAGAGGCGTTGTAGGCGGCATTGGACTTGAAGAGAGTGTGGTTTGAGTTGGAAGCCGAAAATGGTATGGTGAAGTTTTTCGCGATGCAATTCATCACTGAAGCGGATTCCTGCGCACTGACAAAAACTGCTCCGACGACCGCCGAGTTCGTTCCGGTTATCACATGGTTTTGGCAGTCCAGCGTCACGTTCGTGGCGTTCACCACGAGGCAGGCGGTGCCCAGGCCCGTGCCGGTGTAATTCAGGTCGGCGACGACATTGTAAACGGTGTTGCTCTCGTTCAAATTCACCTGGGCGGTGCAGTTGTTTATGTCAACGGAAAAAGCAAACCCTATCACCAACAATATCAATAACAGACGCCTGAACATGCGCAGCAATCGGAGGCAATCTTTAAAAACATTCTACCGGGAATGCGGAGCCCCCCTAGGTTAACAGCAGATATCAATGGCGGAGGTGCAAAAAACAAAAGGTTATTAAGCTTCAATCCCCAGGCATAATGGGGGAGAGGCATGGCTGTCAGGCAGGTCGGGGAAAGGATTCCCCTGGGCGCGAAGGTTTCCGCAGTTTTCGCGGGCGCAGCCCTCCTGCTGGCCCCCGTGGTGACGACGTGCTCTTCCACCAGGGATTCGCCCAGAAGGGTGGAGGAGCAGGCGAAGTCCGTTTATACGAACGGAACAACCACGATTACTTTGGACGGGGACAGAGTTAGGGTTGAGAGCCTGGAAAGGGGCGCTTATTGGTCAATGGAGGCGAGGGTGAAAAGCGTACGGGAGACGGGAAGGATAAGGATGCTCACCGTGGACCTGGACAACGCGTCGCTGGGAGGTATGACGAACCCCATGAGGGGCGCGATGCCCGCGGACGCGCTCACCGCGAACAACATGCTGGACGCCGGGGCGCCAGAGGAGAGGGTTTCCTTCGTGATAGTGCCGGATTCAGGAAACGGCCCCAGGGCTAAGGTCAGGGACGCGCACGAGCTGACGCACGCGCTGTTGTTTGAGTACTACGATGCTGCGGGGAAGAGGCCGTCCAAAACCGCGGAGGAGGCAATCGCGTATGCGGCGCAGATAGCGTACGGGGACGCGGGGGAGGGGCTGCAGGACGTGCTCGCAAAGGCATCTGAGCGGAACGGAGATGCAGAAACCATAAGGCTCTCCAGGAGGCTGATAGGCGAGTTTGTTGCGGCGATGGGGGGAAAGGACCCCACCTGTGCCAGCGAGAAGGAACTTCGGGATGCGGCGAACGCATTCCTGGACAAGATATGCACGTACGAGTTCGGGAAGAGATTCGTCGAAGTTGTGGATACGTCCGCTTATTCTAATTTGTAGAAAGCCGAATAATGCCATTTAAAAACATATCCTAACACTATATTTATTATGAGGGCCATTCAGGATACTCCCAGGAACGATGCGGAAGGGAAAGCCGCCGGCGAAGCCAGGAAAACGGATGGAAGGATAAGGCACTTCTTCAAAAGGAACGCGGAAAGGGCCGGAACCGTGCTTCTCGCCGCAGGCGTGGGGCTCACAGGATGCGCGAAGGCCGCGGATTACCTGCCTGCCGCCTGCATGGTGGAGACCGCGGATGGGGCGAGGTCGCTCTCCGCTGCTTCGGCGGGGATGGAGGTTCCGCTCAAAGGCGGAAAGGTGTTGAATGTCCTTTCCGTGGATGAAGCTAGGGGGATTGTAACTGTTTCTGTTTCTATCGGGCCGGTGCGCTCGGAGCCGAAGGAGATCAATTCGGGCTCGGTTGCGGATGTCGCGGGCGTTGCGGTGAGCGTGTGCGGGATTTCGGACGGGGAGGCGTCCATAAGCACGAACCCGGGCCCTGACCCGGAAAGGCGCACCATAAGGAACAGGAGGAACGAGGCGCTGATACTTCCGATATGCAACGACGAGCCGGAAACGAAGCAGAGGGCGGCGATTGTGCGCGCTGAGGTGCTAATCGACGGCGAATGGGTGGAGAAGGTAATTGCGATTAGGCTTGAGCTGGACGAGCCGCTCCATCCCGCGAAATACATCTCGAGGAAGTGCAGCATAATGCTCGGGGAGAAAAACCTCAGGGTCATGGCGGCGCACCAGAACGGGAACATAGAGCTTCTTGGCGAAGTAAAAATGGACGGGGATGTGCCGAGGAACTCCCTCCTCATGCTCGGCACCGGGCACGGTCCCATTTATGTCAGGATATACGGCGGCGCGGAGCCTGGGCAGAGGAGCGATTCCCTCATAACCATTACGAATGAGCGCGACACGGAGCTGTATGAGGCATTTGTGCCATCGAAATGGAGAAACATCACGTTCACGAGCCCGGAGGGGGGCGGGGAGCTTGCGCTGGGCATAGTCCCCTCAAGGGGGGACGAAGCGTCCAGGATGGTGGCCGTGCTTGCAGGGATTCCCGCGAGCCTCTTCGACCCTTCTATCCCATATTACAGGACTCCGGAAGGGACATACTGGATAACCGGGATAGAAGCTGATGAGAACGGGCTGAGGAGCATAGAGATGGTGCTGGAGAGGGTGCCCTTTCCGGAAGGGTTCGGCGGGCACTAAAAAGAGCGGTTCCACAGGGCCTGAAATCGCCCCATATGCATACTTTTATAAGCATTAATAGCCGTATATAACAACATGATAAGCAATGAAAGGATGCTTTCAAAGAACATGTACGGACTCATTAAGGACGCCCGCGGCCCGGAATGCAGGCAGTCCAGGAGGGAGATGAAGAGGCTGCTCAGCAGGAACGCCAGGCAGCTCGAGAAAGCCAGGATAACCCGGATTGCACAGGCGGCCCCCTCCGAGAAGGAGGAAGCTGGGCTCAGGGAAGAGCTTGCGCACCCTTTCAACGGCAGGAGGGCGCTTTGGGCGGCGCTGGCGGCCGGGGCCGCGCTTGCGATAGGGTGCGGCAGCGTGGTCTCCGACGATGAGGACCGCGCGGACATTGAGAATGACGTGGTTGACGTTCAGGAGGATGTTCCGGTGGAGGCCCCGGACGCGGACGTGGGGCCGGAGGCGGATGTAGGGCCGGACGTCCCAGCAGAAGCGGAGGCGGACGTTCCGGCGGAAGCCCTGGATTCAGAGGCGGATGTCGGGCCGGATGTTCTCCCTGATGCGGATTCGCACGAGGATGCCCCGGACGCGGACGTGGGGCCGGAAGCGGAGGTTGAGCCGGACGTGCCCGTTGAGGCGGACTCCGCCGAGACGGTTGACACTTATGACTGCACCGAGATGAGCAGGACCGAGACCAGGACGTCGGTCGAAACGGAAACTCTCTGCGGAAGGGCGCCAACCACGACCGATGTTGTGACGATAACATGGAACGAGGGCCCGGACTGCACGGACACCACGGAGAGGGAGTTCCTGGACAGCAGGCAGATAACCTTCCCGTTCGCCTATACATCCACGCTTTGCATGAGCGGCGACCTTGTGCGTGCGCCGAACGGGTTCGAGGTCATAATAGAGACGAACGCCTCGCTCCTCAACAGCGCGGCCGAGGTTTCGAGCACTCGGGGCTCGGAGACGAGCAGGCTTGTCGTGGGAAGCACCCTCGGAGCGCCTCCGGAATGGAGCATAACCGCGACGGAGTTCTTCAGAGACAACTTCAGCGCCACGGCATACGATGGCATCGGGGGAAACCGTGGAAACATCCAGGTTTACGGAACTCCGGCGGCGAGCAGGGCGGCGCTCGGGACGCCGTATACGGAACTGCCGATGGCTCCGGACCCGGTCACGAGGGCGGCGTTCGCATTCGGCATGTACGCATGGACGAGCTCCAACGCGAGCATAATCAGGCTGCCCACGAACGAGAGGGTGAATGGGAGCACGGAGAACCTGCTGGGCCCGGATGGCACAACCACGATTGGAACTTGCACCTTTAACACGATGGTGGACGGAAGCGTGCGCCTGACCGGATATGCGTGGGCCTGCGCAAGGGCGAAGAAATAGGCATGCTCAGAGGAAGTGCATCCACTCGTTCAGCATGAACAGGAACAGGAGGAAGAGCAGGATGCCCGAGATTAGGTGAATCTGCCTTATGTATTTGTCTTTTGCATCCCCTATTTTCTCAACTGAAGTGTAGCCGAAGAACACCCCGAGCGTTATCAGGACCATGGGGAGTATGAAGACCAAATTATAGATGACAAGGTAGGTGAGGGTCTGCAGCGTGACCGCCTTTGAAATCATACCGAGCACCATCAGGTAGGGTCCGGAAGAACAGGGGAGAAGAAAGAAGGAGCAGAAGAGCGCTGCTACCGCGACGCCCGGGAGGGAGGTCGCGCGGTCTATCACCTGGTGGGCATAGGGGCGCAGGAACACCGGCATCTCCACCGCGAGGAAGCCGGGCTTGTAGTTGAAATAGGCATTTATCTCCATTATCGCGAGGGCGAGGGCGCCGATTGTCACTATCTTGAAGAAGATGTCCGTGATTTCCGGTGAGGCGATCGCCTGCAGTATGCCCATCCCGAAAAGAAGGTACATCAGGAAAACTATGGTTATGAAGACCATCCCGGAAAGGAGCATCCTGCCCCTTCCATCAGAGATGAGTATCATGCCCAGCAGCATCGTCATCACCGCGAGGGTGCAGGGGTTTATGGAATCTATGAGGGCCGCGCCTATGAGCACGCCCCAGGTCAGCTGCGTGGTCGGGTCCTGCTCGTGCAGGGGGCTGAGGGAATCTATTGTTGTGGATGTGTAGACCCCCTCGGGGCAGGTGCCGTTGATGCACAGTTCAAAGAGGCGCTCCCACTGGTATTTCTGCATCTCGCCGATTATCATTATCTTGTCTTCTACGAATATGGTCGGAACGCCCCCCTGCGCAGGGTCCTGGCCGAAGCGCTCGTAGAGGGCGAACATCTCCGCGCGGTTGGCGGAGTCCTGGTATATCTCCTTGGTCGTGACCTCGAGGCCGTACCGTGGGCCTATTTCCTCGAAAACCGCCTCCGTGCGGGCGCAGTGCGGGCAGCCCACCCCGTAGTATAAAGTGACATCTATGGAGAATGCTATGGATAAAAGTGCGAGCGCAAGCAAAACCCTCTTCATGGGAAAAGCTTGGGGAAAAAAGGTTTATAAAAGAGGGAGGTTTTGGGCGGGAAGAAGCCGATGGTTGGAAACGTGGGACAGGAAACCGGAAACTGAACGGTGCTAACCGCACCGGGGGGAGAGGGCGGGGATCGGGGAATAGGAAGAGAGGTTGGAGGAGGAATAGCCGCTGAAGAGCTGGCAGAGGCCGGACTGGGCCGCTGGATGGATTGAGATGGAATTTCCGTCCGATATTATCTCTATGTTCCCGTTCAGGTCGGTGCGGAAGAATGAGCTTTCATCCGCGCCCATCGCATAAATGTTTGAGATGGGGGCCTGCCTGGGGTGGAAATAGCCGTCCGTAACGCTCCTGTTCCTGTCTGTGGAGATTGCGTAGTACTCTGCATCAACTGCTGATAGGAATCCCGGGGAAGAGGATGTGGCGCTCCCGTGGTGGCCCATCTTGAGGAAGGAGGCGCGGATGTTCTCCCCCTTTTCCAGAAGCTCCTCCTCGCACCTTTCCTCGCAGTCCCCGGTGAAGAGGAAGGATGTGTTGCCGTAAACGATGCGCAGAACTATGGAATTGTCGTTCTCGTTTGAAGCGAAGCACCTTCCGGGAGGGGCGTAGGGCGCGATCAGCTTAACCTCGGGGAGGCACTGGTCCATTCCGAGATTTGTGTCCTGCCGGACGTGGATGAAATCGTGGCTGAACGCATAAATCTGGAAGTCCCTCTGCGCCCTGCTGGATTGGTTGCCGCAGTTACCGTTGTCATAGACGGTTCCAACCTCGAAATTGCTGAAGATCAGGGGCATGCCTCCGATGTGGTCCTCATGGTAATGGGAGGCGATTAGATGGTCGATGCGGGAGATGTTGAGGGATTGGAGGAAGGAGACCGCGTTCGTTGCGGAGTTGGGCCTCGTTTTCGAGCCCGCGTCTATCAGTATGGTCTTGTTCTGAGGGGTGATTATGAGTATGGAGTCGGCCTGGCTGACGTTTATGATGTATATGCGGAGGGGGCCGCAGCCGGAGGGGATTGCGGGCTGCGCATTTTCCGCATCCATGGAAGCGCGCC
>JAXDAS010000021.1:0-8206 GCA_034679605.1 Microcaldota archaeon | reverse complement strand
CAATTTCTACAGCCCCGACATGCGGATGGGCTTCGTGATGGAGTTCTCCGCGAGCTATGACGACGAGCCGGGTAAGGTGGTGGAGGCCCTGCTTGAGTCCGCGAGGAACGTGGCGGCAAGGACAGGGAAAATAGCCATTATGGATGATTCGCCGTGGGCGCGTGCGGATACGTTCGGGGAGAGCTCCATAAACTACAAGGTGGGCGTGCAGGTGGCCACATACAGGGACAGGTTCCCCGTGAGGGGCGAAATGATTAAGGAGGTCTATAAGCAGTTCAAGGCGCGAGGGATAACCATTCCCTTCCCTACAAGAACGGTGTTTTTGAAGGATGAGGCTGGCGGGAAAAAAGAAATAAGGATAAAGAAAGGGAAGGGGGCTTAACTTTCGTCCCCCGCCTTCTTGAACAATTTCACTATCTTGGTCTTGATGGTGGTCGGGATGGGAACCGCCATCTCCACGAATTCCACTACCAATTCCTCCTTGTTCTCGTCCACCTTGGTCACCCTTGCCTTCTCCCCCTTGAACGGGCCGCTCCGTATCTCCACGATGTCCCCGACTTCCACGGTCATGGAGGCCGGCTTTTCCACGGTGACCATCTTCTGTATCTCGTCAATCGTGATGTTCTTCTTGAGCATGCCCTTGACGTGGCGGGTGTTGTGGGCGAGCTTCGCCGCGTCCTCGTCGCTGTTCACCTCAACGAACACGTAGCCCTTCACGTTCTCCGGGACGAGGAGGGAATAGACCGCGAGGCTCTGCACCCTGGCCTTCTTCTCAAGCATCTGCGAAACTATCTTTTCCTGCCCGGTTGTCACCCTGAATATGTATATCAAGCAAACCACCTAGATTATGGAGAATATCGCGTACAGCACCAGGCCGGTGAACCCTATCACAAGTATGCCGAGGCCGGAAATCTTCATTATCTCCTCCAGCTCCCTCCTGCTCGGCTTCTTGGAGATGTGCAATATCCTCAAAGAGCGCTCTATGAATTCCTTCATCAGTTCACCCTATTACCTCAAGGTCTATGTCCTCGGTGGGGCTCGCGTGCTCGCTCTCTATGGTGTACTTGGGGAACTTCACGCCCCCGAGCACGCACAGCACCTTTATGGAGGCCTTCTGCATGTTCGGCTCTATCCTCGCGCCCCAGATTATGTGGGCGCTCGGATGTATCCTCTTGCTCGTCTCCGAGACTATGAGCTCCGCCTCGCGCAGGGACATGTCCTCCCCGCCTATGACATTTATCAATGCGCGATTTGCGCTGGAGATGTCCGAGTCCAGCAGCGGGGAGTTGAGCGCGGTCTCTATGGCGATTGTGGAGCGCTCGTCGCTCTTCGCGTCCACGGATGCCTCGCCCAATCCGATGACCGCGTAGCCCGCGGCGCTGAGTATCGTGCGCAGGTCGGCGAAATCCACGTTCACCAGCCCGGATTTTGTGATTAGCTCGGCTATTCCTTTTACTGAGCCAGCCAGGACCTCGTCGCACACCTTGAACGCGGTGTTGAGCGGGAGGTCGGGGGCGATTGTGAGCAGCTTGTTGTTGCGGATTACGATGAGGGTGTCGGTGTTCTTGCGCAGCGCCTCGAGGCCCGCGAGCGCGTTCTCCATCCTTATCCTCCCTTCGGAGATGAATGGGAGCGTGACTACTGCGATCGTCAAGGCGCCCATCTTCTTCGCCTCCTCGGCTATGAGCGGCGCGCTTCCGGTGCCCGTGCCGCCCCCAAGCCCGCAGGTGACGAAGACCATGTTCGCGTCCTTTATCGCCTCCTTTATCTCGTTTATGCTCTCCTTGGCGGCGCTGAGGCCTATCTCGGGGTTGCTCCCCGCGCCCCTTCCCTTGGTGAGCTGCTTGCCTATGAGTATCTTCCTGTTCGCGCGGATCTTCAGGAGGTGGCGTGCGTCCGTGTTCATGCCTATGAGCGTGACCCCGTCCACGCCCAGCTCGAAAAGCCTGTCCACCGTGTTCGTGCCGCTGCCGCCGGCGCCTACGACATATACGCGGGGCTTTGACTCCTCTATGAATTTTAATATCTCCTCGTCCTCCTTGGATACGGGGCCGGAAGCCAGTTCCCTTATCTTGTTTTCGATTGTCACATGGCACACCCTAAAGCTAGTAGTGAAAGATACTTGTTTGCAAAGATTTTAAATAATGCATTAGCCGTAATACAATACCTAATCAGCCCTCATAGTCTAGCCTGGATAGGACGCGAGCCTGCGGAGCTCGGAACCGGGGTTCAAATCCCCGTGAGGGCGAGAAGAAACGCGGAGGGGGTAAAGACCCCCTCCCCATTTCTTTCTATTTTTCTGACCCTCCCCCCACTGCACTTTGAAACTCTTTGAATTTACTCCTAACGTAACGCTTCTGAGCGTAAGGAGGCGTGCTAAGCGTTATAAGGTGAAGTGGGAGGGGGTCAGAATGACGTCTAAAAATGGGGGGAGCACTCTCCCCGCGTTTTTGACAGTTCAAATCCCCGTGAGGGCGTATATATCTCTAATTTTACGAATGGTTTAAAAAAATGTGTCCGTAAATATAGCTCCATGACTTCCAGGCAATTTACGACATCCGCGGTAATGGAAAGGCGCGCCTCCGAGGACGCGGCCAAGAAGGGGTTCCCGTCCAGGAAGATGGGCCTGCTTGTCCCGGAAAAGGAGAGGAACATCGTTGACGGGCTGGTCTACCTGGCGCCCGAGCGCAGCATAAGGAGGCTGGCGCTTTCGGTTGTGACCTCCCTCAGGAGGGGCCACGACAACTTTACATGCGAGGAATACTTCTCAGAGCTGGCGAGGGAATTGGGCAGGCTCAATATAGTAGAACGAGGGATTGTTGACCGGATAATGCCCATGCCCATGTCCCAGAGAGGCAACGCGTTCAGGGTCGCAATGGAAAGGTGGGTCTCGAACCGCGGCCCGTATCCGGAGCTGGAGTTCTACGGGAACCTCATATGCGACACAAGGGAGAACGTGCCAGGGGAGAAGCAGGAGGAGATACTGGCGAGGATGGCCGCGCATGTGAAGAACGCGCAGATGAAGGGCATGTTCAACAGGGAGAGCGCGACCACGCTGCTTTATCCGTTCGAGGAGTGGCTCAGGCAGGCGGATGTCCGCTCGGTGAACCTCCTTTATTATTTCAGCGACAGGCTGGATGGGATAATGGAGGCCGCCCTAGGGCTTCAGCAAGCCGAATTCAGGGAATTTCTGCGGAGGGGGCTTCCGAAAATAGCGGATTTCGACTCGCTCGGGGGGAGGGTGCCCGGAATGAGGGTGCATTACCTGGATTATGCCGTGGAAGACGTGAGGAGGGGCGGCCTTGGGGACTGCACCTCCATGAGGGCGTGAATCCGCATATCTTTTTAATTAGTAAAGAAGATTTCGGCGCATGGGAAGCGTGGTAGGGCGGAGCCTCGCCGAGCAAAAGCTCATCACTTACCTGAAGCTGGCCGAGCGGAGCGAGGGCCTGTGGAACTCGGTGCTCGTTTTCCTCGGAGCGCTCTCCCTGCTCTCCGCGATACCTTTCTATCCCCTGCCGCTGGCGCTGTTCCTGGCGATGGTTTGCGGAATCGTAGCGTTCAGGTTCCCGCACTTCGGGCTGCTCATCGGGTTCGTGGTGGTGATGCCCGCGCTCGCATACCAGAGCACCATACTCGCGTGGATAGGGCTGCTCCTGCTCGCGGTTGTGCTCTTCGAGATGTTCGAGAACTGGGGCGTGATCGCGCTGCTGGAAATCGTGTGCCTGGCGCCGTTCGCCGCGTTCCCGCTCTCGCTCTTTTCAGGGTTCGTATATCTGTTTATGATATGGGGGAGCCTGCATTTCGGCTCCAGGAAGAGCGTCATAATATCGGTGCCCGCGGTGCTGATGATGCTGCTGCTCTCCTCAATATGGCTGGCCGACAACAGCGCGTATCTGCCGGTGGTGAAAAGCCTTTACGAGCCGGGGTTCGACGAGCTCACCGTGGACAGGCCCGCGGTCGGGCTTGGGGAGGTAGGGGGCTCCATAGGGGCCGCGTTCGCGAACGCCTTCAACCTCACGGGGGCGAGGGACGTGTTCCCGGCGCTCGGGAAGATATGGGACAACCTGATGCGCCTAATCTTCATGGACTTCGGGCTGTTCCAGATAGTTGTGTGGGCAGGCGTTCTTTATCTTGTGGGATGGCTCCCCGCGCAATTGAAAGGCAGGAGGACCCAGACAATCTCGGCGGCCGCGCTCCTCCTTGTTCCTCTGCTCTATTTCCTGATGGGCCTGGTGCTCAGGTTCCAGTTCAGCCCGATGATGGCGTTTTATGCGGTTGCCTCGGTCGCGGTGGTCGCCGGGATGGACCTCCTGGGGCTGAAAATCTCAAAGGAGAAGGAGATACGGGCCGAGGAGAGGATGCAGAAGTTCGGGAAATTCGGGATGAAGGGGATGAGCCCCGGCGACCTGAGGGAGAGCCTCTCGGACGTTGGCGGGTATGAGGACGTGAAGAAGGAGCTGAGGGACTCTATAATGATGCCCCTGCAGGAGAAGGAGCTCGCGGAGGCGTACGGGCTGAAGCCGCCCTCGGGCGTATTGCTCTTCGGGCCCCCGGGCACGGGGAAAACCTTGCTCATGAGGGCCCTGGCCAAGGAGCTGGGATTTTCCTTCACCGAGGTGAAGGCCTCGGACATAATGAGCATGTGGGTGGGCGAGTCCGAAAAGAACATAGCCGACATATTCGACAAGGCGAGGAAGAGCGCGCCGTCCATAGTGTTCTTCGACGAGATAGACTCGCTCGCGAAGAAGAGGACCGAGATGGCGCAGGACGACGTGGGGCCGCGCGTGCTGAGCGTCTTCCTGCAGGAGATGGACGGGTTCGCGAAGGCGAAGAAGCCGGTCATTGTTGTGGGCGCGACCAACGTTCCGAACAAGCTTGACCCGGCATTGATGAGGCCGGGGAGATTTGATAAGATAATCTACATGCACCTTCCGGACTACGAGGCGAGGAAGGCGATTTTCAAGGTGCACCTTTCCAAGATACCCACCGCTCCGGACGTGGATGCGGGCAGGCTGGCGAAGGAGACGGAGAGGTATTCCGGCGCGGACATAAAGAACGTGGTCACCGAGGCTCTGAACGCCGCGGCGCAGAAGGCGATGGCGGAGAAGAGGATAGTGCCCGTGGGGATGCGGCAGCTCCTGGACGTGCTTGAGTACACGAAGCCAAGCACCACCTTTGCGCAGCTTGAGGACTATGATGAATTCAAGGTGGACTTCGAGCGCTCGGCCGCGAAGGAGGCGAGGCCCGCCGAGAAGGCGGAAAAGAAACTCACCTGGAACGATGTCGCGGACCTGGAGGATGTGAAGGGCGCGTTCCACGAGGCCATTGAGATTCCGCTGCTGCACCCCGAGCTGATGGAACAGTACAAGGTGAGGCCGAGCCGCGGCATACTTATGTTCGGGCCGCCCGGGTGCGGGAAGACGCTCGTGGTGAAGGCGGCCGCGGACGAGATGGACATCACATTCCTGACGGTGAGCGGGGCGCAGATAATGAAGAAGGGCTACGGGCACGCGGTGAATGTCATAAAGGAGACCTTCAACAGGGCGAGGGAGAACCCGCCCGCGGTCGTGTTCGTGGACGAGATAGAGACGATTGCGCCCTCGCGGGAGAGCGGGAGGGCGGACATAGTCGGCCAGTTCCTTACCGAGATGGACGGGCTGAAGGAGCTGAAGGGCGTGGTGGTCGTGGGGGCGACGAACAAGCCCTCCTTGCTGGACCCGGCGATACTGAGGCCCGGGAGGTTCGACAAGATATTCTACGTGCACCCGCCGGACGTGAACGGCAGGGAGCAGTTGTTTTCCATCCATCTGGGCGAATTTGCGAAGGGATTGGACGTCGCAAAATTGGCGAGGCTGTCTGAAGGGTTCTCCGGAGCGGACATCGCCTCCCTCGCACAGGAAGTGAAGATGTACATGGTGAGGGAGAGGATTGCGGGCAGGGAGCCGGGGCTGGACACGGAAAAGGTCCTGCAGATGCTCTCGATGCGCAGGCCTTCCATTTCCCACGAGCTGCTAATGGAATACGAATCCTTCCTCAGGGAATACGGGGTAAGGCATTAGGGCTAAAGAGGCTTCACCGCTATCACGCCAACCCTTGTTTTGTAGAATTTGTAATTGGCCTTCATCAGGGCTTTTTCCGTTTTCGTCCCCCTCTGGGAGATGACTTCGTCCACGCTCCCGTCCGGGTTGAGCGGGGTGGTGATGGTGACCGCGAACTGCAAATCCCTCGCGCGGCCCTCAATCTCGCGGTGGTCTATGAGGAGTTCGCGCAGGCCCTTACCCTCGTAGGGGAGGAGGACCGCGTCGTCCTCCAGGAAAATCGCATTTGTGTATCCGGTTTCCAGCTCTAGATTAGAAGGGTTGTAGGCCGCGCCCCAGCCCAGGCCGACCGCCACGAGCATCCTTCCCACATACGCTCCGTAGCTCATGTCGCGCTTGAGCACCTCCCTCACCTCGTCCGCCGTGACCGCGAATAGGCACTTGCGCATTATGTTGGTGACCTCCTCCGCGTCCTCGGCCTTGAGGCGCTTTATCTCCGCCTCCTCTATGTCTATGGGCGAGCGGAGGCGGAGCTTCGGCTCCTTCTTCTCCTCCTTCTCATCCTGCAGGGAGGCGCTCTTGAAGTCGCTCATCAGTATGATAGTGTGCGCAGGAGTTTTAATTCCTTTTCAAAAGCTCAAATAAATCGGGTGTTGCACGCGGGGCACTGGGTGTAGAGGGTGTCCATCTCATACCCGCACCTCGGGCATCTCCACACCTGCTTCTTCGCCCGCGCAATCTCGGCCGCGAAGTTGTAGCCGCACGTCGGGCATATGTTCGCGTCCAGCTCGCAGAGCGAGCCGCACTTGGGGCACTTCTTCCTGAACATGGATTTTATGCGCACCCCGCACTTCTGGCAGCGCTCCATGTCCAGGGTGACCTTGGCCCCGCAGGAGGGGCACTTGTAATCCTTGTCCGCAAGCGTGGTTTTTTTCTTTTTCAGCGCGGAGCCGATTGCGTCTAGGAGTCCCATCTATGCACCATCAAAGCGAGAGGAAGCAGCATGAGTATGAACATGCCGGGGCAGATTGGCTTGGAGCTCCCGTTGCCCCCTGTTGCCTGCGTTCCGCCCGTTCCTGTTCCGCCGGTCCCAGCGGTGCCCGTGCCCCCCGTGGTAACTGGCGGGATTGCGGCGCCCCCGCACTGGGAGGCCATCGCGGAGCTGAGCGCGGACGTGTCAAGGGCGTAGTTGCCCTCCCTTATCTGGGTTTTGAGCGCGCCTATCTGTGCGCTAACCGAGCCGGAGTTGCATCCCCTGCCGGTTGCGGTGGATTCCGCGCCCTGCACCGTGGCAATCGCGTCTGAGCACGCCGCGGCGTCCCTATCCATGTCGTTGAGCGTGTTTATCGCGTTCTCGATTAGAATGCGGGCCGCGTCCACCTGGCACTCTTTCTGGAGGGCCTCGGACTGCGCCTCGAGCCCGGTCACGGACTCGTAGTCGTCCTTGAGCCTGCAGCAGAGGGAGCCGTCGGAACTGCAGAACCGGTCCGGGTCCACGCCTTCAAGCAGGGAGAGGTAGGTCCCGGTCTTGTTGTCGATTATTATCTCCTTCTGGGTGCGCATGTGGTTCAGGTATATCTCCATCTCCGCCTCATACCTTGTGGAGCCCTTCTCCATGGTCGCGCGGAGCAGCTCCAGCGCCTCGGTCTTGTCGCCCATGCCGCCAAGGTATATCGGAAGATGCACGGTGCACTCCTTGCCGTATTGGAGCACGGTGCAGTCCTCTATCTGCGCCCACCCGCCGGTGGTGGAGTTCTTGTAGTAGAAAAGGGCGTGTGTGGACTCCTCGAACGGGTTGGGCGTCCATACCTTGACGGTTATCCACGTGGGCTCCTTCCCCCCTGGGTCGCAGTTCTGCACTAGCACGGCCTGGTCCGGCTCCTGGGACTCGACCCTCCTTATGTATATGTCCTCGAACTCGGCCGAAAAAAGGAGCCCGAGGGCAAGCAACCCAAAGACGACAAAGTAGGTTTTCATGCTGGGATTGGGGCGCAAGTATTTATATACTTTACAGAAGAGTTGGGGGCATGCGGGGAGTGCTGTTCGCGTTCGTATTGCTAAGCTTATCCTTTGCGGCCACCCCTCCCCCGGAAGTGGAAATCCCCAACCTCGACCCGTTCGAGAACCCTCTGCTCATAGGTGCAGTGATGCTTCTCTCGATAGGG
>JAXDAS010000020.1:0-4470 GCA_034679605.1 Microcaldota archaeon | reverse complement strand
TGGGTTGCGGAAAAGGTGCTTTTGGATAGCATGGAGTTCTTCGGGCAGAAGGCGCTCGCGGCAGGCGCAACCAGGGAAGAGCAGGAGCTCATCGGGCAGGCCGTGCACGTGATGTGGGAGAGGAGGCTGCCGGAGAGCGTTTACCTGAAAGGAATCGAGCTGTGCAGGAGGCATGTGGGCGTGCAGGGGTACTCCTTCGTGGTTTTGCTCGCGGACATGCTCGGGAGGCCAGATGCGACGCAGAAAATTAAGGACGCTGCTGAGGGCGCGCTTGTGGAGGAGGAGCTGGGGGAATGCGCGGCTGCGGGGTATTCGGACTTCCTGGTGAAGGTGTACAAGTCGCCCGGGGCCACGAAAAAAATCCAGGAGAAGATAAGGCAGATATTCGAGATGCGCAGGCGGTTGGAGGAGATGGAGGAAAAGAGGAAGGCGGAGGAGGCCGAAGTTTGCGACCCGCGGAAGCCCACCCGGGTGAGCGGGGACCAGGGTTTCGTGGACTCAAAGGTCAGGCCGCCGGGCAGCGGAAAAAAAGCAATCCGTGGCACGGAGGAAAGAATCGCAACGGACCCTACAAGGAAAGCGGAAATAGTGAAAAAGGATTAGGCGGCTGGAGTGGCCTTCTCCTCCTTTTTTATGCCCAGTCTTTCGCGCAGCACGTCCTCGTCTATCGGGAGCTCTATCCCAAGGAGCCTGTGTATGAACATGAACATCTCGATTACCTTGTTGGGGTCCGTGGTGGTGAGGGACGCCATCTCCTTGAGGCTCATCTCCTTCCCTATGAGCTGGTAGAGGAGCACGCCTTCCCTCCCGTATTTCTTGTAGACGGAATAGCCGTCCTCCCCGTACTTCCTGCGTATCTCCTCCCTCAAAGCGGGCTTCAGCATCACCACTTTGAGCTCCTGCAGGAACGCAAGGAGCGCGTATATCCTGTATAGGGGGAGCTTGAGCTGGACCGAGAGGTCCACCACGTCCCTCTTTCCGTCAATCATCTCGTAGGCCTTCACGTACTCCTTGCCGAATTTGAGCATCACCTTGGCCTTCGCGTTGATTTCGGAGATTATGTCCTTGGTGGCCTTTGCGGGAACGTCAAGGGAGATGGATGCTAGCTCCTTCTCTGAAATCTGTGCGGACAGCTCGGGCTGTTCCTCAACCATCGGCGAGAACATGGTCTTTGGCGCTTCCCTGGGGGACCCGGGCGGCCTCTGCCTGGGGCCAAGCGGGGGGGCCATGCCAGGCGGCGCGGCTCCGGGGGGCGCCATGGGCGGGGCGGTTCGGGGCGGGGGCGGAGGGGGGGCGCGCTTGCGCTCCGGATGCTCCAGCCGGATTATCCCCTTCTTCTCCATGAAGTCCAGCATCTCTATGAGCTGGGCCTCGGTCACGCCCGTCTCGCGCATTATCTGCTCGGCGGTGCGCTGGCCGTCTATGAATCCATAAACCTTAAGGCCTACCTCGCCGTACCTGTCCTTTATCGCCTTCTCGGAGGGGGTCAGGTATTCCTCCTCGGGTTCGGGCGGCGGCGCCCTCGGCGGGGCGCGGGGCGGCGGCGCCGGAGGCTTCTCCTCCTCGAAATCTATCGGCCGTATTCCCTCCTCTTCGGGCGGAGGCCCCATTCTCTTCTCTTCCCTCGCCTTCGGCGGCTTTTCTTCGGGAGCTTTTTCTTCCTTTCCCATCTCATCCTCGCTTATGGGGCGTATTTCTCCGCCCATTCCGCGTGGTTGAGCCCTCGGGGGGGCGCGGGGCGGCGCAGGGGGAGCCTGGGGTGCGGATGGCGCGGGAGGCGGGGCGCGCGGAGGCAACGCGGGAGGGGCCTCCTCCCGGGGTGCCTTTGGAACGGGCTTCGCCTCCTCCTTTTTGGGGGGCTTTTCCACGCGGGCTTCCCCGGCCTCGAGCTCCACCATGCCGTTCTTCTCCATGAAAGAGACCATTTCCGCGAGCTCCTCGGGGGGTACGCCGGATTTCTCCGAAAGCTCCTCCCCGGAGATGCCCTTCCGGGTTATTGCCTTGTAAGCCTTAAGCCCGGGCTTCTTGAATCTCTTGAGTATCTTGTTCTGGTTCTTGAATTTCTGGACCGCGCTCTCCTCGGCCTTTTTTATGATATAGTCTAGAACTTCCCTGCCTGCCATTTCCAATCTCCGAGTAGGGTTTTTTGATAAAAGTTTAAATTAGTTCCGCATGCGGGCCGCTGCATTCTGGAATCCATCCCCTCCTTGCGCGGTGTGCCCGCCGCCGTCCGGGCATTCCGGAAATGTTTATAAATATGCTTACCTTAATGAGGGGCATGGAATTCGACGAGCTCCTCATCAGCACAGGTGTTGACTCGCTAATCAAGCTCATCGAGGAAAGGAAGAGGGTGGAGCTCACCATGGCGGCCAAATTGCTTGGCCTCCCGCCCGCCACTGTGGAGGACTGGGCGCACGTCCTCGAGGAGGAGAAAATAATACGGATAGAGTACAAGCTCACCGAGGTGAACCTCGTCTGGGTGGCGCCCGGCGTGGAGGAGGTGAAGGCCGAGAAGGCTGAGTTCACCAGGAAGAAGGCGGCGCTGGAGGACGAGCTGCGCAGGCTGGAGGCGGTGCAAAAGAAGGGGAGGGAGGACCTGCGCACCCAGGCCGAGAGCATGGAGAAGATGTATTCCCATTTTGAGGAGAGCTTCCGCAGCCTGGAGGAGCTCTCGAAGGAGATAAAGGGCGTGGGCGAGAGGAGGGGCGAGGTATCCAAGCAGACTGCGGAAAAGGCGGACGAGCTCGCGAAGAGGATGAGGGAGATACGCGAGTCAGTGGGCCTGCTGGAGAAGCAGCTGCAGGAGCACAAGAAGGTTTTCGAGAGGGAGGGGACCGGGAGGAAGATGGAGGACCTGGAGGCCTACCGCAAGCACATAAACAGGCTGGAAGACCGCGTGAACGATGTGTTGAGAAGGGCGGACGATGCTGTGAAGAGCGTTCCAAAGGGCGGGAAGGCGGAAATATCTGGGATCGAGAAGGACATGGGCAGGCTCGAGGAGGAATACAAAAAAATAAGGGACGACTCCACGGCCGTGAAGGAGCTCATAGACGAGTTCAGGCAGAGCGCGGAGGTGCTCCAGACCGTGCGGGAGCTCATGAAGAACGTATCGGACAGCTCGGGCTCGGTGAGGGGGCAGCTGGAGAAGGAGTATGCGGCGCTGGACAAATTGAAGAGCGAGATACCGGGCATCGAGAAGAACCTCAAGGCGGACCTGGAGCTGGTCGCGCAGTATGAGGAGGCCCTGAAGGTGGCGCACGACGTGATGGCGAGGCTGCCGGAGAAGGAGGAACTTATCAGGCACGTGGGCGAGATAGAGGGCAGGGAGGAGGAGCTCATGGCCGAGTTCAAGAGATTCGAGAAGAACATAAACGCGGTGACGGGCAACGTGCTCTCGTTCGGGGAGATAGTGGCGGAGCTGAACCAGCTCAAGGAGGAGGTGGGGGCGGTCAGCAAGGCGATGTCGAAGGAGTCGAAAGAGGTTTTCGCCACGATGGAGGAGGAGGCTTCCACATACAACACATTCCAGAAGATAAAGGCAAAGACGAAACTGTCCATAGACCAGTACCTCGGGCAGCTCGAGAAGATAAAGGATGACAGCGAGCTGCTCTCAAGGCAGCTGGAGGGGCTCAGGAAGGACACCACGAGGAAGCTCGGGGACCTCACGGAAGCGCTGGGGAGCGAGAACGTGAGGAAGGCTGTTGAGCTGCTTGAGGAGCTGGAGGAGAAGAAGAGGCGCATAGAGGAGGTGAGGGGCCTCATCCTCGACCTGAACCAGAAGAGCGACAGGCTGGAGAAGAACATAAGGATACTGATGAAGGAGGCGCAGCTCATCTCCCTGAGGGAGGGCGGGGCCCCTGCACCCAAGGAAGAGGAGGACAGGGCCGAGCGCATTAGGCTGACGGCGCAGGAGCAGGAGGAGTTCGAGAAGAAGCGCAAGGAATTAAAAGACCTGATAAAGAGATTATGGGACATAGGATAGAAGAGGAATTGTGTTGGTGAGGGAATGACAAACGGCGAAAAAAAAGATGAAGGGATCAAGGAGATAGTCAGCAGGTTCAAGGAGGGAGAGGAGCCTTCGGAGATAATTCCGGCACCGGCTGGCAAGGCGCCCAGGGCGCAGCCCGCTAGGGGCGGCGGGCTCCTTGAGACATACTCGTTCCTGAGCGAGAACATCCCGGTCGAGGTGAGGATAGAGATGAAGAAGGACTTCGTCCCGTTCTACGACATCTCAATCCCGGGGATCGCGGGGGGCACCAAGCTGCTGCTTGAGACGAAGCTCCGCGGCGAGCTCATCGCCGAGGTGAAGCTGGACATCACGGAGATACTGGACCCGAAGAAGGTCCCTGCGGTCAAGAAAAAGTTCGAGGAGGCGGCGGCGAAGGTCCTGAAGAAGAACTTCCCCATGCTCCCGGAGGACAAGCAGAGGATCCTTGCCTCATACCTGGTGCAGAACACGCTTGGGTTGGG
>JAXDAS010000019.1:0-4049 GCA_034679605.1 Microcaldota archaeon | reverse complement strand
TACAACCTCACCTTCGACAACGAGTTCGGCGGCGTGAAGGCCGAGCTGAAGGACAGCACCCTCTTCATCCGCGACATGCCCAACCCCGTGAACATAACCGTCTATGGAGGGGACACGGACATCGTTTTCTGGAACGTCGACATCAGCGAGTTCGGCACCCTCATCCTCTCCAGCGAGGATATGGACGTTGAGAACGGATTCGCATCCGTGAACGGGGAGGCGAACGGAGGGATGCTCGCGAACCTCTCGAACAATTTCCGCACCACCCTCATATTCTACAACGTGACCAGCTTCAACGGGAACATAGGGTACTACGAGAACTTCACAACGAACCGCACCGAGGCGTCCAGCCTGGCAATAGACTGCCCGATTACAATCTGCACCAATTTCAATTACGATTCCGCCACGCACATCCTCATGGTGGACGTGAGAAACTTCTCCTCGTACGTGCTGGACTACAACTCCACCCCGGTCCCCCCCGGCGGAGATGATGGCGACCGCGAGCTCTCCATTTCCGTTTCCGGCGAATGCCTTGGAGAGCCCGTGCACTTCAACGCAACCAGCGGCACATCCCGCGTCCCGGATGTCAGCATCAGGCTCTATTACCCTGTTTCCGGATTCTCGTACGTCCATACCGGAACGGACGGCACCGCCACATTCGTGCCTTCCCAGGAAGGCACATACAGGTTCTCCACCCATCTGGCAGGCTACGAGGGGGTTGAGGGCGAATTCTACGTGGAGGAGTGCGAGCCTCCGCCCGCCCCCATGCAAAACGAGACCGTTCCATCATCCCAGTTCGCGGAAGGGCAGGCTCCTGCCGAAGGCGGCACAGAAGGCACAACCGCCCCAGAGCAGCCGCCATCCCAGCCCCCTGTGGAAGTGGAAGTGCCCGCACAGCCGCCCTCCCAGCCCCCAGAGACGGGCGCACCACAGCAGCCCGAGGCCCCTCCCGCAACCCGGGCCCCGGCCACATGCTGCCTCCTGTTCTGTGCAGAGCTTTTCGGCATATGCTGGTACTGGTGGCTCATCATAGTGTTAATCATAATCGCGGGAGCCTACCAACTCTCCAAATCTGTAGCAAAGTAGGCCGCCAGCCTCGCCTAGAGCCCCAGTTCCTGCTTCCATATCCTGCAGAAGTGCCTGAACAGGACCGGGCCTATGAATGCGGTCGCAACCGCCATGAACACTATCGCGGAGAACAGCCCCCCGTCTATAAGGCCAGCCTCCAGAGCAAGCACCGCCACCACCAATTCCACATCCCCCTTGGGTGTGACGCCCAGCCCGATTATTATCCCTTCCCTAAGGCCCTTCCCGGCAAGCACCGCACCAATTGTGCTCCCCCCCACGGTCCCCAGAACCGCCAGGAAGGTGAGCAGCAGCCCCATCTGGATGTTCCCCGCACTTCCCAGGTCCGTATTCAGCCCCACGAACACGAAGAAGAGCGGCACAAAGAACCCAAAGGAAACAGTATCCAATGTCTTCGCAATCGCGTGCTCCTCCCAGGGCCTTGGACGCTCCCCGGTGAGCAGGGCCTGCCTCACGATCACACCCGCCGCAAAGGCCCCAATGAGCCCGCTCAGGCCGAACAATGTCGCCATGTAGGCCATGAGGGCGGTTATCGCCAAAGCGCCCATGAAGAGCGCCCTCGCCGATTTTTCCTTCTCAAAGGCCGAAAGGAGGAACGGCACTATCGCCATCTTGAATATCGCTATAACCCCTACGAAAGCCAGCACATCCCCGAAAATCTCCATGGGTGCGTCCTGCGCAAGCTCCATCGTAGTGAGGATTGCCCCAAGGATGATGAACTCTATTATGTCGTCTATCGCCCCTGAACCTATTATGAGGGTGCCTATCCTGCCCTTCAGGAGCCCGAACTCCTCCAGGAGGTTGAATGTGACCGTTTGCGAGCTCACGGCCAAAGTTATCCCGAGGATTGCGCCCACCACCAGCCCGAGCCCGAGGAAGTGCCCGAGCAAAATCCCTATCAGGAAAGGCACAAAGGTGCTGAAAATGGAAAGAAGGAGCCCCTCCCTGAAATTCTGCCTGAAGGAGCGCAGGTTCATCTCCAGCCCCACGAAGAAGAATAGCATTATCATGGCTATTTCCGAGAAATCGCTGAACGCGCTCATCGCGTCCCCCGGGAAAATCATCTCTTTTATTATTGGGATCCCTAGGAGTATGCCCGCCCCTATCTGGCCGACCACCCTGGGCACCCCCCATTTCCTGAGCGCTTCCGAAAGGAAAAACGCGAACACGAGGGAAACGAACAGGGCAAGAAGGAATCCCATGGCTGCGCTTAAGGCATCGCAAATTTAAATAAGTTAGCCTGCCAAATACGCCCCATGCTCATCCTCGTCTCAGGGCTTCCCGGAACCGGAAAAACCAGGATTTCCAGGGAGCTGGCTTCCCGCTTGGAAGCGGTTCACATAAGCTCCGACTCCATAAGGAAGAAAATGCTGGAGAAAAGGACATACTCGGATGAAGAGAAAGCCTTAATCTACAAAGAGATGGCCTCCCAGGTTTCCAAATCCCTTTACGAAGGCAAAAACGTAATCGCTGACGCCACCTTCTACAAGGAGAGCCTGCGCAGGGAGATGAGGGAGGCAGCAAAAGATGCGGAAACCGAATTCTATATGGTTGAATGCATGCTTCCGGAGGAGAAAGCAAAGGAGAGAATCTCCTCCCGCATGAAAGGCGACAGCGAGGCCAAATATGCGGAATATTTGATTGTAAAGAAGGCGTTCGAGCCCTTCACCGAAGAGAGGATTACGATAGATACCTCCCTTCAGGTCGAGGAATCCATAAACACAATCATGCGCTCAATCTCAGGGATCGCGGGCATAATAGAAAAACTAAGGGACCCCTCCTCCTTCCCGCACCCAACCTCCGCCCCCATCCAACTCATCCAGACCCACATCTCCTGGGTATTCCTCACCGGGGAATACGCATACAAGGTAAAGAAACCCGTAAAATTCTCATTTCTTGATTTCTCCACCAGGGAAAAGAGAAAACTTCTCTGCGAGGGGGAGGTCCGCCTCAACAGGCGCCTCTGCCCGGACGTTTATTTAGGGGTAATCCCAGTCACCTACAGCTCCCGCCATCCCTCCTTCGGCGGCCCGGGCTTCCAGATGGATTATGCGGTAAAAATGAGGCAGCTCCCGGCGGAAAAGATGATGTCAGGCATGCTCGCAAAAGGCGAGGTGAACGAATCCCACATCCGCTCCATCGCAGAAATAATCGCAAATTTCCATTCCAAAATAGACGTGATAAAAGACCCAAAATACTCCTCCCCGGAAATGTGCTGGAACCAGGTTTACGATTTGTTTTACACCCGCGAAACCGCGGAAAAGGCCTGCGGAATGGGAGAAAAAATAGATTTCATCCTCCAAAAATCCGAGGAATTCATAAAAAAGAACCGCCACCTTTTCCTTGAGCGCCAAGAAAGGGGTTTCATCCGCGACTGCCACGGGGATTTGCACTCCGGCAACATCTTCCTCACCGAGCCGCCCATCATCTTCGACTGCATAGAGTTCAGCAAGGATTTCCGCCATAATGATACCGCTTCGGAAATCGCCTTCATGGCCATGGACCTGGATGCTCACGGAAGGAAAGACTTTTCACAGCTTTTCATCTCCGAGTACCTTAAGCACGCAAAAGACCCCTCTTTCAATTCAATAATCAACTATTACCTCTGCTACCGCGCCAATGTGAGGGCAAAGATAGCTTCCCTCACCTACGCCCAGCACCCTTCCGAAGAAGAGAAGAAGAAAATAGAGAAATACATCCTTCTCGCAGAGGAATACTCAAAACGCCTGCAGGCATAATGTGATTTGGTAGTGAATATGGACATGAAAAAGAAGCTGCGCATCGAATTCAGGTATTTTGACCGGAAAACATGCAGCCGGTGCAAAGCCACCGACAAGAATGTGGAAAAAACCGTGCAGGAGTTGCGCAAGGCGCTCAAGGAATCCGGCACCGGCGTAATTTTCAGGACCACAAAGCTTCCCGCGAGAAAGCTCGCCCAGTCCAATTCCATCCTCATAAACGAC
>JAXDAS010000018.1:0-2515 GCA_034679605.1 Microcaldota archaeon | reverse complement strand
ACCGTGACAAGGGATGTGCGCCCAAGCGGGGAAGAGATCGAGCGCCTGAGGGCGAATCCAGAGACCGCGGAGGTAAGGTTCAAGGAGACGGAAAGGGTGCTGATTGAGGGCGCCCTCAGGCACAGCGACTCGCTTGAGATGGAAAGGATGTCCGTGCGGAGGGAATACGCCGCGGCGGAAAGCGATTCCAGGGAGGCGGCGCTCTACAGGATGATTGCGCCGCAGACGCAGGAGGCCGCGGCGGAATACGTGCAGAGGTCGGAGCGGGCCGAGGCGGGGGCTTTGGCGCACCTTTCGGAGGCCGATTCGGAAACCCTGCACCTGCGGAACCGCGTCGCATCCATACTCGCCTATGAGCCGGTGTGGCAGGCGATACATTCAAGCGAATACACCACGCCCCTACGGCTTGCCGACGCATCGGGCGAACTCATTGCGGAGAGGGACAGGATTTCGGGCCAGCTGGACGAGGCGATGCGGGACGGGACCACCGTGGAGGGCCTGGACGTGCAGCTGCGCAGCCTGGATTACAGGAGGTCCGCCGCGAGCTGGGAGAGGTACCAGTTTCCGGAAATCACCGGCGAAAGGGCGCGCGCGGGCCTGGACAGGATAAGAAATGGGCTCGTGAGGGACCTCAGGGAAGCGGCTTCTTCAGGGACGGAACTGGAGGGGCTGGATGAGCGGAGGGCTGCACTCGGGGCGGCCGAGGCGGAGTGCCTGAATTTCGAGCAGGCGGTATGGAATGCCGCGGGGAGGGTTTATGCGGCCGCGGATTCGCTGCGCTCCGGGATAAGGGAAAATAATGAAAGGGTCTCCGAAGTGCTCAATGAGATTCCGGATGAGGTGACCTACCACATAGAGGGCCAGGGCGACATGGCCGGCAGGGACGTGCGCGTGGACCTCCGCGACAACAAGAGGGTAATTTCGGAAAGGCTGGGGGAGCTGGGGGGGCAGTCGGAGCGGCTTGAGGAGCTTGAGAGGAGGATAAACAGGTGGACGGATTCCACGCTTGGCTCGTACGAACCCTCGCTGGTCGTGCAGAGCAGCGGCACCTTCGACCTCGAGGGAAGGTACGGGATGGGCAATTCCAGGTATTTCGCGGCATTGAGGGAAGTGGATTCAGAGGTGCGGGACATCGGGAGGAGGGTCAGCGCCTCCGTGGCGATATTGGGGGATGCGACGAGGGCAATGACCGGGGAATACAGGCAGGGGCTGGAGGATGCCCAGCAGGCCGCGATGGCGGCGAGCGGGATAGACTTCGCGGACCCGTTCTCATGGGCGGCGGGTGGCGCGCTTTTCAGGGGAGGCCAGCTGGCGTGGAGGGGGGTGCAGGCGGTTTGGACGGGGATAACCGCCAGGGCCGCTCAGGAGGGCGCCCTTGCGTTTGCTGCGAGGGCCACTGAACTGACGGCAAGGGCGGTGCCGACCGTGGGGACGATAGCGCAGAACAGCTATGCCGCTTACAGCATAGCGAATGCGGAGAATTTCGACGAGGCAATGGAGGGCGCGACATGGATTGGCGCGCTCGGCACCACGGGGGGGCTCGTTGGGCTTGCGGGAAGGGGCGCGAGGTATCTTTCGATAGCCGTGGATACCATTGCGGTGACCGCGATGGTGGCTGGGATTGGATATCAGGCATACCAGGCTTTTGACAGGGGAGGGGAGGAATGGTGGGACCTCGCCCGCGTTGGCGCGATGGGCGCCCTGGGGGCGGCCGGCGCCGGGATGGGGCTCACCGGAAGCCTCAGGATGCGCGTTCCCGGCGGGTTCAGGGACATACTTCCTAGCGGGCTGATAAGCGGAAGGGTCATTCCTCCTGCGGCGATAGGGGAGGCCGCGCAGGCGGGGGAGCGCGCCTTCGGGGAGGCTGCAGGCGAGGTTGCGCTCAGGCCAATGAGCGCGAGTGAGAGGGAGCAGTTGGCGGCCTCCAGGAGGGTTGCAGAGGACTCCGCGGCAATCAGGAACCTTGCGCAGGACTTCGGTTCATATGAACGCAACCCGGCCGCATATCTCCAAAGCATCCCGGGAGGGATGGAGAGGGGGCTGCCGGAAGAGATTGCGGCGCTTGCAAGGATCAGGAGGGAGCATCCGGACTGGAACCCGACGCAGATAGCGGTTTCCTATGTGGAATCCCTGAGGGCGCAGGGAACGGAGATTCCGGCTCATTTATTGCGCGGGATGGTGGAGCCCGCCTCGGCACAAGCGGGGAGGGCGGCGACCGAACTCGCGCCTTCGGGAAGGGAGGCGGTCGGAAGGGCGGCCACGGAGCTCGCTCCCGGGCCCGAGGTAGGCAGGGCTGCGACAGAGCTAGCTCCCGCCGCGAGGGCGCGCACGCAGGTTCCCCCCACGATGATTGAGCAGCGCGCTCCGGAGATCGGGAGGGCGGCGACCGGATTGGCGCCTGAAGCGCAAAGGGCGGCCGAGGATGCCGAAGCGATAAGGGTGCTCGCGCAGGAATACGCGCAGGTGCAGAGGCAGGCGAGGGGCGGAAGGGTCGGGATGATTGTTTCGTCCGAAG
>JAXDAS010000017.1:0-10258 GCA_034679605.1 Microcaldota archaeon | reverse complement strand
CGCAAAACCTCTCGTGAAGAGGGCGCACGCCGACTTTTCAATCGTAAGAAGCCCGAACGAGATTCCCGAAAGGATGGATGAAGCGGTTTTTTATGTCAAGGACATGTATTCGCAGATGCACGGATTGAATGATGGGATGCATTCCATGAAAGAGGAGACGAATGCGAATTTCAAGACCATGGAGGGCAAATATCACGCAATTTCCAACAACCTGAATTTTTTCGTTGATGTGATTGCGGAATATGCCGCGATTACCAAGCCGCAGCTCAAGGATAAGATAGCCGAACTAAAAAGGCAGTATGGAAAGGCGTAAATCCTGCAACCCCCCGGAAAGGATTATAAAAGAGAAAGAAGGCAATAATGCACAGCGGGTAAGTCCAGGGAGCGGGCGTGCACCGGACGGTGCACTTCTGATGCCTTCCCTGGGTCCGCTGAATTCTAATTTCTGGGTTTATTCTTCATCTTCTGTTCGGGTAAGCAAAAGGAATGAAAATCTGATTGGTTTAGGCTAACTTTTCTTCCCATGATTGTTAGCCTAAGGATGAAATTATCTCTGCCTGTGGTGCCCCCTGTGCCAGGCGGGCCTGCGGCGCCTCGGGTTGTGCCTCCTGCCGCCGCGCCCGGAACTCCCTGACCCTGAACCATGCTCCGAATCTTCGGAATCTTCGCGGCCCGGGCCCCTGTGCTCCGAAGCATCGTACCATGAGTGCTCGCGCCCGGGGTTTCCATAACTGGAGCGCCTATACTGCTGGCCCCTCTCCTGGGGGGGAGGCGCGTCATGCGTCACGAACGTGACCACCTTCCCCTCCGCGCCCATCCTGCCGGTGCGGCCCGCGCGGTGCAGATGGGTCTGAGCGTCCTCCGCCTCGTCGTAGTTTATGATCAGCCCGACATCGTCTATGTGCAGGCCCCGGGCGGCCACGTTGGTGGCCACCAATACCCTGATTTCATTCATCCTGAACCTTTCAATCATGCGCGTCCTCTTCGGCTGTTCCATGTCGCCATGGAGCATGCCCACATGGGGGACGTTCGCCTCCTCCAGCTTGCGCTTAAGCTTCATGACGCCCCTGCGCGTGCGCGCGAATATGAGCGTTTTCACCCCGGGATGGAGCTGGATGGTTTCCAGCAATTTGGGAACCTTCTGCAGATGCGGGACGTCAATCCTTTCCTCCTTTATGGAAGAGACGGTCCTCATCTCCCCGACCTCAATCAATTCCGCATTCGGGATATGTCTGGATGCAATCTGCCTTATTTCCGCATCAACGGTGGCGGAAAAGAGCAGGGTGAGCCTTTCCTCCGGAAGCTGGGAGAGTATGCCGAAGACCTCCTTCCTGAAGCCTATGTCAAGCATGTGATCCGCCTCGTCAAGAACAACGGCGTTGAACTTGGAGAGGTAAACCACCCCGCGGTCGCACAAATCCACCAATCTTCCCGGGGTAGCAACGAGAATGTCATAACTTTTCTGGAGCTCCCTTATCTGGAACATCAGCTTCTGGCCGCCGTATGTCGCGCGCACGTTCAGCGCGTGGTAGAGGCCCAGCCCGCGCAATTCCTCGCACACCTGGAGGGCGAGCTCGCGGGTGGGCACGAGCACCAGCGCCTTCCCGGTGGTTCCGGAAACAATCCTCTCTATCAGTCCAATGCCAAACGCAGCGGTTTTGCCCGTCCCCGTCTGGCTGCGCACGATGAGGTTCGTGCCGGCGATTATCCTTGGAATCGCCTTTATCTGCACTTCCGTGGGCTGCTCGTAGCCCAAATCATGTATGGATTTCAGCGTCTTGGCTGAAAGCCCAAGTTCTTCAAATCTCATCACATCACTTCTTGGAAATCATTTTCCTAAACAGCGGCAATTCTTTAACCCGTTGCTCGCGCGAAGGATTAGGAAGCCGGTCGCATAAAGCAGGGGTTTCCCGTTCTTTCTTGGTTAATTGTGTTTAAACCTGTTTAAAAGGTTAGCACCAGCGCACGCATGCGGCTAGGGGAATCAACAAAATGAATGCGGTGCAGCAGCCCCCCTCGGAGGCGCCGGCCTGTGCGCCGCCGCCCAGGGCGCCCTCAACAGCCCCGGAAACAGAAGGTTGCCCGCTCTGCCCGGCCATGCTCTCGGAGGGAGGGGCGCCCGCATAATCGCCTTCCCCGGAAATCCCGCCAAGGTCGAAGCTGTCAAGCAGCACACCCTCGCTGTCGTAGAGTGAGAGGCTGTCCGCCCCGGCCTCGTAGGGGATTATGATGGTCTGTTCAGACTGCCCGGAAATGATGAGCTCCTCTTCCTGCGTGCTGGTTATCAAGGGCATGTAGAAAGCGGTCCCGGGCACCGTGCCGGAGGAGGTTTCATATGCGAGAATATAATCGCCGTCGCTGGAATAGCCGGGCTCGGGCCCGCCGATTAGCTCAACATATTTTATGCCCATGTTCCCCTGGTTGTATTCCACCGTAACAAGAAGGGCATTCGCGGATGCCAGGGAAACCAGGAACAATCCAAATAATGCATAAATGGATTTCATAAGAATCACCTCAACGCCTCGGGATTCCTCCCATGCGCCCAGTTGCCCCAGGAAGCCGCGGTCCTGGGCAGGGGCGGATTCGAGAACGCCCTAATCCTGTCCCGTATTATCTTTTTGCTCACCTCGTTGAATTCCGAGGAGGAATACACGTTGTTCATTATGCTCTCCTGGGAAGGCCGGTACCATGCGCCTGCGCTGCATCCCCTCACGCAGGTGTAGGAAACGCCGAATGCGGAGAAGTATTGCTGGCATGAGGCAACGTCCGGGGCGATTGCGCAGTTCGCCCTCTTGGAGAAGCCGGCATCCCTTATCACGGCTAGGGTCCCGGTGGCAAGGCCGACATCGCTCGCTATGGTGTATTCGTCCCAAAGACCGGCAAAGCCGTGCCCCATCTCATGGAGGGCGGTGAGCTCCAAATCCTGCGTGGAGGGGGTGCCGGTGCCCCTGTAAACCGTGGCGCTCATTGAAAACAGCTTGCTGTTGGAAAGGCTCTTGCTGTCCTTGTAATTAAGGAAAAGGGTGAAGTCCCCGCCCTTTCCGGAACACTTGGAAAGCAGGTCGCTCCTCCAGGGGCCTGTGAACACGCCCTGGGGCAGCCTCGTGGCATATACCTCAAAGCTCATCTCGTTGAAGGGGGATGTGGAGCGCAGCGCGCTCACAATCCTGTTCGCGTCGGAACGCACATCCTCGTCGCGGTTTTTATAATTATAGAAGAAAGTGGTGTCCGGGAAGGAATAGCCCCCAATCAGTATCACGAGGGGCCTGCCTCCAATGGAGCCGGTGGCGCCCCCAATCCTCTCGCAGGAACAGTAGGGGCTCGTTGAGCACTCAGCATCCGCGCAGTCCGCAAGCCCGTCGCCGTCATCGTCCATCCCGTTGTCGCAGTCCTCCATGCAGGAGGGCCTTCCGCCCACCATGGAGCACCCGACGCTGCACACCGTGTTCTCCCTGTATTCGCATTCCCCGGTATTCGGGTTGCAGGCGCCGTTCCTTTGTATGCTCTGGAAATCGTTCCCGGGGGTTTCGCACCTGTCCTGGCAGCTGGTCCCGGAGCACCGGTCCTGCCTGCACCGCAAGCCCGCATCGTCGCATCCCCCGTTGCACCCCTCGTTGCTGCACACCGCGTCCCCGGTGGACGGGTCGCAGTAGCAGTCGTAGTAATGGATCCCTTCGTGGCACATCTCCCTCGGGTGAGTTTCAAAGAACGTCTCGCACGGATTCTGTTCGGGCGCGGCCGCGCAGGCATTGCCGTCGCACCCATAATCGCATCCATCATAATAGTATTCGCAGTCGCCGCTAGAGGGGTTGCATTCCCCTCCATAATAGCGGGTCCCCCCTGAACAAAGGGAAGGGCACGACACGCCCGCGCAGAGGTCAATTTGCTGTGGGGGCGGCTCTTCGGGGCGGGTCCCGCTCCAGGGGCAGTAGCACTCGCACCAGTCGTATCCGCATGTGCACAATTCTCCGGAGCAGGTCCTTGCGCAGGCCACGCTCCTGGGGGGCGCCCCGCAGTTGAAGCAGTCGGTCGCCCATGCGGGGCATTCGCTGTAGGGCCCGGTGGTGGTGCTTACGCCCGCGGCAAACGAGCTTCCGGACAAGACGGCCAAAAGGAACAGGGCCGCCAGGCGGTTCAATCCAAAACCGGTTTTTATTCCTAAGAGTGTCATGGTACCGGGCACGTCTTCCAAGGGAAGTAATTTAAGGATTAGGATGTTCGGCCCAAGCCTGCGCAAAGTGGTTAATCTACTTTTTCCTCTTTGCGAGCAGGAACATGGCCACCAGGAGGAATATGGTGTAGACCACTATGTTCATCAAGGGGTCCACCAAGGCCCCGCCTATGAACAGCGCCCTGGGCATGTCCTGGAGGAAGGGGCCGGCCACGTAAATGATGGCGGCCAGCAATGCCGCGACAATGGGCGCGGCTATCAGGTCCCGGCCGAACGTTATTTCTCCAAATAGTTTTGATAAAAGGACCGTGAAGAAAGCGAAGATGAAGGGGACCACGAGCGGGACGCTTACCAGCGTGGAATAGTCAAGGAAGCCGGAGAGGAGGAGGGCAAGCCCGGTTGTCAAGACGAAGGAGCCCACCACCGCCATAATATGCCTGATTTCTATTTCCAGCAGGGATACCATGGGATTATACTGGGGTTTGGGGTTAAAAAGGATTTTGGGGCGCGGGGTTTCCCGCGGAATGAAGGGATTTAAACCTAATCAAAGAAGCCAGCGCATGCCAGCGGAGAAGAAGGTGCTGAACACCTCCTCAATAGGGATACTCGCCTACAAATCATCTGGAAAATGCGTTTTCGCGAACCACGCCGCGGCGGAAAAGGTGGATACGCAGGGGCAAGGTTATCTGGAGAAAAGTGACTGAGATTTTTCCGGGCGTTGTGGGGTTCGGCATCTTTGACGTGTTCAAGAGGGTGTGGAGGACGGGAAGGGCCTGTGATGGCTAGGGCGGCGGAAGGCGGATGCCATGCCATTTCGCGTATCTCCGCATCTCCCTTATCGCGTTTTCCGTGCCGTGGAAGCAGTTCTCCATGCATGAGATTCCGTTTTCCCAGCTTCTGCCGTGCCTTGCCATCTCCTTGAGGATGGCCTTGATTTCGGATTTGCAGAGCGCCCTTGTGGGATAATATCCAAGGTATTCGGCGCAGGTCGCGTTGAGGATGAGTTGCGTTTTGCCGCTGAATTCCCCCCTTTCCGCCTTTTTTGGATAAAGGAGCCTGGAAAGGATGTCTGCGACGTTCTGCGCAACCTGCCCGTCCTCCAGATGTTCGTACCTGGGCCTGAACGGCGCTGCCCGCGCATGGTTGCGGCCTCCGCCGGGGAGCATCCCGGGGTCCCTCACCGCGGGCCGGTAGCATTCGTCCGGGCTGAACCTTGAACTCCTTGAGAGCGCTTCCTGCCGCGTCATGGAAAAACATATATGTGGGAGATTATTTAAACACTAAAGAAAACAGGAAAAAATTGAAAAAACGGGATTATTTCCTGGAGGGCTTCGGCCTGGGACGCTCTTCTTCCTCCTCCGCCTCCTCAGCGGGCGGCTTAGCTGCCTTCTCGGATGCCTGCCCCGTCCTGCGCGCGACCTCGGCGTCTATCTCCTCGCGCCTCTTTTTCCGGGCGAGGGATTCCGCCTCGGAGGCGCCCCTTCCCCAGTAGTAGCCCCCAAGGAACATGGAGCCCGCTATCAGGAGGAGCACTATCGGGAGCCCCAGGTAGAGCGCCGGGATTATCGTGGTCGGGAACTGGTCCCTTATCGCGATCAGCTCCGCGGGCATCACTATCCCGCAGTCGGACATCTTCGCGGTGCTGTTCGCGGAGAAGAACTGTATCATCACGTTGCCGATGAAGCTGAGGTAGCTTATCACGAAATAGAGGCTGGCAACGATTATCACCGCTCCAATTATCACAAACAGGTACGCAAGCGCCTTGTTTTTCATATTCCCACCGCATCCCATTATGGGAGGAAATTTATAATCCTAATGGATGGCCTACTCCCTCACATAGGCGCGCATTATCAGGACATCCTCCACGGGCCAGTTCTCATAATGGCCGCGGGTCGAGGTGGGCACGGACCTTATCTCGTTCACAACCTCCATTCCGGAAATGACTTTCCCGAAAACCGCGTAGCCCGGGTTCTCGGAGCCGGAGTAATCAAGCATGGGATTGTCAGCCACGTTTATGAAGAACTGGGAGGTGGCGCTGTCCGGGTCCCCTGTGCGGGCCATCGCGGCATAGCCTATTCCGTTGTGGAGGCCGTTCTGGGACTCCAAAACAATTGGGTCGCGTGTGTACCTCTCCACCCCTTCCGGAGTAAATCCGCCCCCCTGTATCATGAAGCCGTCTATTACCCGATGGAAGCACGTTCCGTCGTAGAAATGCTCGTTCACATACATCAGGAAATTATCCACGGTAACCGGCGCCTTGTCCGGGTAGAGTTCCATCTCTATGTTTCCCCTGGAGGTTTCAAGGACGACCACGGGATTTACGGATGGGGGCTGCACGGTCTCGTTTTCCGTTTGCTGGGAACCGGAAACGGGAAACCCGGAACCGGATTGCTGGGAGGCGCATCCGAAAAGCAGGAGCAGCGCGAACACAAATGCGATTGGGATTTTCATGCGGAAGATATGGAAAAATGGAAATATAAACGTTGCCCGGGGCAAGCGATTAAAAGCATGAGCGCATAAACCCGGGCATGGGGCTGCTGCAGAAGCTTTCGGCCGTTCTTTTCTATGCCGCCCTGCCGCTCATCATTCCCGTGGCATACGGATATGCGCTTGGGGAGGAGGCGTGGAAGGGAATGGCGGTGTCGGTGGCGATGCTCATGCTTCCGGCGCTCCCCTGGATGGTCGCGGGCGGGTTCAGGTCGATTTTGAGGGAGATGAAGGGCCTGGTGAAATGGCTCCTTAAGAGGGGCGAGAACGCCTGGAGCCCCGGGAACATGGCCGAGATGGCGGGCATGCGGAAGCTGGACGAGCTCAAGATGGGCGAGGCGCTCGCCCTCACCTCGTTCGCTTGGCTGGCGATACCCGCGGTGTGCGCGATACCCTTCGCTCTGGAGGGGCTCACGTACCACGACGCCTTTTTTGAGAGCATGAGCTCGTGGACCTCCACCGGGCTAAGCGTGATGGACTCCCCGGAGGAATACCCGCAAAGCCTGGTGTTGTTCCGCTCCGTGGCGCAGTGGGTGGGCGGCCTCGGGATAATAATCCTCATGCTTGTGGTGCTGAAGGGAAGGGAGGCGAGGACGCTGCTCAAGGCCGAGGGAAGGGAGACCATAGGCGCGGGGATAGGGAAGAGCGTGAGGGCGTACTGGAAAATCTACCTCGCGCTCAGCATTCTCGCATTCGGCCTCCTCTTCGCGCTGGGCATCGGGATGTTCGACTCCGCCAACCTCGCCATGGCGGGCATAAGCAACGGCGGGTTCTTCCCCTTCTCGTCCTATCCGTTCACGGACGGCCAGAAGCTCGCGCTGGCCGGGGCGATGTTCGCGGGCGCCACGAGCTTCCTGTTCTACGACAACCTTTGGAGGGGGAGGGTAAGGAAGGCGCTGCTGGACGAGGAGTTCGTCGCGTACCTGCTAGTCATCGCGGCCGCGGTGGCGCTCATCGCGCTGGTGGGGGGCGACGGCATCTACAACAGCCTCCTGAACAGCGTCTCGGCGATAGCCTGCGGCGGGTTCGCGATAGGCAATCTCGCGGTAATGCACGAGTTCTCCAAATATGTGCTCATACTGCTGATGATATGCGGGGGGATGTACGGGAGCACGACCGGCGCGGTGAAGCTGTGGAGGATACTTGTGGTCGGGAAGTCGGTGCTTGTGAAGGTGAGGGGCGCGTTCCTGCCGCAGGGCGCGGTGCAGGCGGTCAAGGTGAACGGGGTGGCGGTGGCCGGCGGCGCGGTGCTGGAGAGCGCGGTCTTCATATTCGCGTACCTTGGCCTTTTCCTGCTGGGCGCGGGCGTGTTCATAGCGGACGGGAAGGGCATGGTGGACGCGTTCTTCCTGGTGGCCTCCTCTCTGGGCAACGTGGGCCTCTCCACGCTGCAGATATCGGCGCTTTCCGTGGGGGACAAATGGTTCCTCGCGGCATTGATGTACTTGGGGAGGATAGAGATATTCCCGAGCCTTGCGCTTGCGAGGCTCGTGGCTTCGAGGTTTGTGAGGTGAAAAAATGGCGAAAATAGCGATATTCGGGGCAGGAAGGGTTGGGATGGCGCTGCTCAGGGCTTTGGAGAGCCAGAGGCACTCCATAACCATTGTGGAGGAGGACGCCGAGGTGTGCGAGGAGATCGCCGCGGAAAGCAAGGCGATGGCGATAAACGGGGACGCGACCGACCCCAAGCTGCTGGACGAGCTGAAAGTTGGGGAGATGGACTACGCGTTCGCGGTAACCGGAAACGAGGAGACGAACTTCCTCGCGGCGGTGTACGCTAAGCAGTCCGGCGCAAAAAAGGTCATCTCCAGGGTGAGCGAGGCGAAGCATTCCCTCCTCCTTCAGAGGCTGGGCGTGGAGCCCGCCATATCCCAGCTCACGCTTGCGAGGGAGCTGGCGAACAGGGTGTCGAGCCCAACGATATTCAAGCTGCTTAACGCATCCGAGAGCAACGTGGAGCTGGTGGAGAAGAGGGTGGACTCGGGCATGAACGGCAAGACCGTGCAGCAGGTGGACAGGAACCCGAAGTCAAACGTGGTCGCCACCTTCCAGGACGGGAGGTTCCGTGTTGCCAGGCATGACGACGTCCTGAAGGAGGGGATGCGGATAATAATGGTGAGGGAAAAGGATTAGAAAAAAGGAAAAGATGGGGCTTTCTAAGCCCCGCACTTCCATTCGACGCTCGCGGTCTCCGAATTGACGTTCACTGCGCACTGGGGAACGCAGCCCTCGCTCGGGATCGTCGGGATTATGGGGAACCAGATTACGCCCACGTCGCTCTTGCAGAGGTATTCGCCCATCTTTAGCGTGCCTATGCTCCTGCAGACGCTGTTGTTGGCGCTGGCCACTTCCCTCGCGCGGGCCAGGCTGATGGACTTCCCGTTTGCCGTGAAGGCGCATGCGCTGCCCCCCTCGTTAACTGCTGGGAGCGGCTCCTGGCCCTCCATTATCAGGCCGGTGCACCTGTAGTTCACCTCCGCGGTTCGGGAGTTCACGTTCACCACGCACGCGGGGTTGCACCCTTCGCGCGGAATCGTGGTGTCGAGCCCTATCCACCAGGTGCCGGTAACGGAGTTGCAGATTCCGTTTTCCACAAGGGTGCCCTCGCTGGTGCACATCGCCGATGCCCGGGCTATCCCCATCGCCTCGTCAAGCATCATGGAAACCCCGGTGTCGTCCGAGACGCAGGGCTGTTCCCCGGGCGGGAGCGCGCCCGTGCACCTCCAGTTTATCTCCGCCTCCCCGTTCGGCTCGCTCACGACGCACGCGGGGGCGCATCCCGCGGCGTTCGCGACCTCCATGTCAATCCACCACGTTAGGGAGTTTTCGTTGAATATGTATTCCTCCTTCAAAGTGCCCTTCTCCATGCATGCGCTCGCCTCCGCGATTCCGCGGGCCCATCCTATGTCATGGGTGCCGGCGACGCAAGGGTCTTCCCATGTGCGGACGCACCTCTGCTTCGCCTCGCACCAGGAATACCCCGCTGAGGGTATGCACCCGTGCTCGTCACGGTCGCTTCCAGGCATCACTGGGGGCGGGCATTCCCCGCCAGCGGCGACGCACGCCTGCGTCGTGTCGCACCAGGTTTCCCCGGAGGATGTGACGCATCCGTGCCCGTCCACGGTCTCCTGAGGCTCCTGCGCACAGCCGGCGAGGAGCAATAAGGCGGCGAACGTCGCCGCGAATAGCATGTTTTTCATGTGTACACCTGCGGGGATATGAACGTGCAGAATTAAAAAGAAAAGGGTTTGTTAAGGGAAATGCAGGGGAATGCTTATGGAAGGCAAAATCAAATGCAGGTGCGGGAACGAGATGCTCATCTATTCGGATGTGGCGGGAAGGGATTTCGAGATAACCGCGGAGAACGGGAAAATAGAGACAAAAGGCGACAGGCTGCTCATAATGTGCTCCAAATGCGGAAGCGAGGCGGGGAAAATAAACTTCTTCAGGCAGGTGCCTGCGGAAAAGAAATAGAAAATAAAAAAGGAAAAATCAGAGCCCGGCCTCGGACCTGAGCTTCTCCGCGAGATTGGCCTTTTCCCAGAGGAATTCCGGCTCGGTCCTCCCGAAGTGGCCGTACGCCGCGCATTTTCTGTAGAT
>JAXDAS010000016.1:0-2796 GCA_034679605.1 Microcaldota archaeon | reverse complement strand
AGGCCCCTTCCAAAGGAGAGGGGAAGGGGGCCGCGAAAGACGCGGTTAAGAAGGAAGAGGCCTCCAAAAAGGAGGGGGCCATGAAGGCCGAGGCGAGGGCCGAGGCCTCCCAGCTTCAGGAAAAGAGGGAGGACAAGGACAAATCCCATACCCCGGAGGATAAGAATCTCCCCGGCAGGAAACCGTCCCAGAAGGTGAAATGATGACAATAGAGAAGAAATTCATAGACTCCCCGCTTGAGAAATACCGGGTGATGAAGTTTTTGGAGAAGGAGCTCGACAAGGCCGGCGTCGCCAACATAGAAATCCAGCGCACCCCGGTTGTCACGCGCATCTCCATAGAGGTCCTGAACCCCGGCCGAGTCATAGGCCGAAAGGGCAAGACCATCAACACGCTCACCGAGACCCTCAAGACGAAGTTCGGCCTCGAGAATCCGCAGATCAGCGTCGTCGAGTCCAGGAACCCGTCGCTCGAGCCGCGCCTGGTGGCGAAGAAGGCCGCCAAGTACATCGAGATGGGGAAAAAGGTCCGCGCGGTCCTGCACTTCCTCATCCACGACACCATCCGCAGCGGGGCCGTGGGGGCGGAGATAGTCGCCTCGGGCAAAATAGGGGCGAAGGGCGCCCGCGCAAAGTCCCTCCGCGTGGCGGTGGGCTACATCCCGAAATCCGGCGAGCCCGCGAGGCTCGTGAAGGAGGCCCACGTGGCCGCCAACACGAAGTCCGGAATCATCGGCGTCCTCGTCAGGATCGCACCGCCCGGAACGGTTTTCCCGGACAAGGGCGCGCCCACTGAAGTGGTCCTTCCGAAAACCCTCGCGCAGGCGAAGTGATCTACATGGCAGTCGCAAAGATGAAGGATTTGAGGGCGCTTGCGCCCGATGAGCTTTCCAAGAGGCTCGAGGCCTACGGGCGCGAGATGCTCGAGGTGGGCGACAACCCCAAGAAGCCGCGCAACCTGCGCAAGGCGGTCGCCCGCATCAAGACAATGCTCAACGAGGAGAAAAAGAAAGGGGAGAAGGCCCCCAAGCCCGGGGCAAAGCCCCCGGCGAAGAAAAAGGTGAAATGAATTGCCTGAGATATGCAAGAAATGCGGAATGATCAAGGATCTCTGCGTTTGCGAGATTCTTGACAAGGAGGAAGCGACCAAGATCCGTGTATACACGGTGAAGGCGAAGTTCCAGAAGCTCGTCACGATTGTGGAAGGAATCGACCGCAAGAACATCGGTGACACGGCGAAGGAACTCAAGCACGCGCTCGCCTGCGGCGGCTCCGCGAAGGGCGGGCAGATAGTGCTCCAGGGGGACCACAAGAAGAAGATGAAGTCCGTCCTAGTGAGGATGGGCTACGCCCCGGAGAGCATACAAGTGGAATGATGTTCACAAGGTGATGGAATGGCAGAATGCAACGATGGGAACTGTTATGTTCACGGAACGCTCGCGGTCCGCGGCGCCCGCATTACTGGCAGGGTCGTCAGCGACAAGGGCAAGCGAACCGTAATCGTGGAAAGGGACGTTACCAAGAAGGTCTCCAAATACAAGAGGTGGGCGCGCGGGCGCTCCCGCATACCCGCCCACAACCCGGACTGCGTGGGGGCGAAGAAGGGGGACATGGTGAGGCTGGGCGAGTCCCGCAAGATAAGCCGCACAAAGGCCTGGACCGTCCTCGAGGTCCTGAAGGGTGAGGAAAAATGAAAGCCCTCGCAGCGAACGTGACCAAGGGCCTGAGCGTCGGCTCAAGGCTCCTCTGCCATGACAACAGCGGTGCGCGCGAAATCCAGATAATCGGCGTGCTCCACTCCAACACCACCCGCAAGAGGGTCCCCAGCGCAGGCGTGGGCAAGCTCGTGATCGCCTCCGTGAAAAAGGGCAACCCGGACATGGTGAAAAAAATAGTCCGCGCGGTCATCGTCCGCCAGAGGAAGGAGTTCCGCAGGCCGAGCGGCCTCCGCATATCATTCGAGGACAACGCCGCCGTGCTCATCACTGAGGAAGGCCTCCCGGTGGGCACCGAAATCAAGGGAGTGGTGGCGAAGGAAGTGGCTGAAAGGTTCCCGAAAGTGGCGGCGATTTCGCCGGGGATAATCTAGGGGGATATTTATGCAGAGACGAAGGGAAAGGAGAAAGGTTTACCACGGGAAAATCCACAGGAGGAAGAGCATGCTCCACGTCCACATCTCCAAGGAGCTGAAGGCGAAGCTGGGCACGAAGCTCCGCGCGCTTTTGGTGAACACGGGGGACGGGGTGAAGGTGCTCCGCGGCGACAACAAAGGCAAGTCCGGAAAGGTCGCCCGCGTCAGCGTCATGAAGAGGAAGGTTTACCTGGAAGGCGTCACGGTCCGCAACAGGAGGGGGGTGGAATCCCTCGTCCCGTTCGACCCCTCCAACCTGGTGCTCACGGAAGTGAAGGATTCCCCGTTCAGGAAGGAAACATTGAAGGGTGCGAATTCACCTTCAGGCCGCCAGCATGGCGAAAATCGCTCCGGCGGTCCGAGGGTGCGCCCAGAAGGTGAATGAAATGGCAAAGAGAGGAAGAAGCAACCATATGAAGAGGCTTGCGGCACCGAAGGCGGTGCCCATACACAACAAGAAGGAGACCAAATGGATGGCGAGGGCGGCCCCCGGGCCCCATAGAACCGTGGGTTCCATACCCCTGTCCGTCCTCCTCCGCGACGTACTCAATCTCGCGGACACCCTTTTCGAGGTGAAAAAGATACTCAACGCCCGGAAGGTCCTCATAGACGGAGTCGCCCGCACCGAGCCGAACTACCCGGTGGGCCTCCTGGACGGGGTCTCCA
>JAXDAS010000015.1:0-7057 GCA_034679605.1 Microcaldota archaeon | reverse complement strand
GCTCGACCACCACAATTTCCCAGACCCCTTTTCCGGGGCGGAGCACGCGTACAACGCGAACTGGTGGGAGAAGATCCCCATAAACAGGAACCACGGCTCAAGGCACGACCCGATCGGAAAACTTTTTGAGAACCTGAGGCAATCCGTTTCTGAATAGAAATCTATTCCATCTCTATCGTGGAAGGCGGCTTGTTCGTGATGTCGTAGACCACCCTCCCGACGCCGCGCACCTCGTTTGTGATTCTTGTGGAGATTGTGGACAATACCTCGTGGGGGATGCTGGAAAAATTGGCGGTCATCCCGTCCAAACTGCGCACCGCGCGGACCACCACGGTGTATTTGTAAATCCTTTCGTCTCCGGCGACGCCCACGGTCTTGGAGGGCAAAACTGCGGCGAAGTATTGCCAGGGCCTTTCCATCTTTCCTGCGGAGGATGCGCGGTCCAGCTCCTCCTCAACTATGAAGCAGGCGTCTTTTACAATCTCTAATTTTTCGCGGGAGATTTCCCCGACTATTCTTACCGCGAGGCCCGGGCCGGGGAAGGGCTGCCTCTCGAAGATGTAATCGGGAAGGCCGAGCTCCTTTCCGACCATGCGCACCTCGTGCTTGTAGAGCTCGCGGAGCGGCTCGCATAGTTTCAATTCCATATTCTCGGGAAGGCCGCCCACGTTATGGTGGGATTTGATCGTGTGCCTGCCGCCCCCGCCGCTTTCAATCCAGTCCGGGGCGATGGTTCCCTGTATGAGCACCTTTACTTTTTCCTTTTTGGCTATTTCCTCGAACACGCGGATGAACTGTTCCCCGATAATCTTTCTCTTTTGCTCCGGCTCGGATATTCCTTCCAATTTCTTGATGAAACGCTCGCTCTCGTTTGCAATCCTTAGGGGGAGGCCAACCTTTCCCGCGGCCTCCTCCACGTGCTCCGCCTCGTTCTTCCGCATGAAGCCCGTGTCCACGAAGACGGCAACGAGCTGGTTGGGGGCGGCCTTTGAAGCGAGGGTGGCGGCGACCATGGAGTCCACGCCCCCGGAGACCGCTATTATGCATTTCTCCTTTCCAACGGATTTCCTTATGTCTTCCACCGCCTGCGGGATGAATTTCTTAGCGTCAAAAGCCATGGGTGGATTTGTGCGGCGGATTTTAAATAAATGGCGGTCAAAAGTGGGGCATGCGGATTATTGCGGACCTGCACCTGCATTCAAAATATTCGCGCGCAACCAGTGGAAACTCGGATTTGGAAGGCTTGAGCGAGTGGGCGCAGACAAAGGGGATAGGGCTGCTGGGGATCGCGGACTTCACGCATCCGAAATGGCTCGGGGAACTGAAGAAGAAATTGAAGGATGACGGGGAGGGCATATTCTCATATAAGAATACCAAATTCATGCTTACGACGGAAGTGAGCAACATTTTCTATAGGGATAATGTGAACAAGAAGGTGCATAACATCCTGTTTGCGCCTTCCTTGGAAGTGGTTTCGCAGATTTGCGAGGGGCTGAAAAGATTTGGAAAACTGGAGGAGGATGGGAGGCCGATGCTCAACCTGGACATGGTTGAGATGATGGAGATACTGCGGGGGATTTCCAAAGAGATTTATGTGGTGCCCGCGCACGTTTGGACCCCCTGGTTCGGGGTGTTCGGCTCGAAATCCGGGTTTGATTCCCTGGAAGAGGCGTTCGGGAAGTATGCGAAGGACATATTTGCATTGGAGACGGGGCTGTCTTCGGACCCGGCGATGAACTGGATGCTGAGCTCGCTGGACAGGATTACTTTAATCTCCAATTCGGACTGCCATTCCCCTCAAAAACTGGGGAGGGAGGCGAATGTGTTTGAGCTGGAGAAGCTGAGCTATAAGGCGGTTATGGATGCGATAAAAACGAGGAAGGGCTTCCTGAAAACTTATGAGTTTTATCCGGAGGAGGGTAAATACCACTGGGACGGGCACCGGGAATGCAATGTGAGGCTTGCACCGGAGGCTTCCGTGAAGATAAAGGATGTGTGCCCGGTGTGCAAGAAGAAGCTGACGGTCGGGGTATTGCACCGGGTGGAACTGCTCGCGGACAGGAAGGAGGGCGGGAAGCCGCCTGGTGCGGTTCCGTTTACGAGGCTTATTCCGCTTATGGAGATTATCGCGTCCGTGCGGGATGCGGGGGTTGGGACGAAGGGCGTGCAGGAGGAGTACTTCAAAATGGTGAACTATTTCGGGAACGAGTTCGCGGTACTGGAGGCCCCGGAGGAGAACCTTGTGCTTGCTTCGGACAAGGTTTTGGCGAGGGCGATTGTGAAGGCGAGGGAAGGGCAGGTCTATTGGAAGCCGGGCTATGACGGGGTATTCGGGGAAATGCGGTGGGAGAAGCCTAAGGAAGACCCGAAGAGCCAGAAGAGCCTAATGGACTTCTAACACTTAAAAACACCTACTACCAATATGTTTAAATACCCTTTCTGACCATATATTACCATGAATGGTGCCAGTAAAATCGACACTCCTGCAGACCGAGCCATAGAGTTTGCGATAAAGAAGGGCAGCTCCTCACAGTTCGCAAACAGCATGTTCAATCTTCCTTCAGAAAGAATGCCTGAGGCCGCAAGGCTTTTCAGGTATCTGGAGAAGGTCGAGGAAGCCAGGGGGACCGGGCACTTTTTCCCCTTAAAATACCTGCTCACGCTCGCCATGGAGAGCAAGGAGCGGAGCCAGAGGTTCTGCCTAATCGGCGGCTTTGCAACATTCATGTATATCGCCGCGGCAGAGGGGGACTTGAAGGGGCCGGCTGCAAAATGGAGGGGCTCACATGATTTGGACCTAATCGCGATAGACAGGGGCTTCCCCGCAATGGCGGCTAAGGTGTTCGGAACCCCGCTCATAAAAGCCCCGTTCCCGAATAAGACCGCCGTGAACGCATATGACGAGCACGCGGAATATCCGTGCGAAATGGACATCTACCATTTCGAGGGGGGGAAGCTCAGGATAGAGGATTACATATTAAACGAGAAGGATTTGAGGACGGTTGCCTTCGAAAGGCTCGGCTTGGAATTCAAGGCTCTCTCCTGGAGCCAGCTGGTCTCCATGAAGGCGTATGCGAACAGGCCAAGGGACAGGGTGGATGTGGTTGACCTCGTCTGCGCGCTTGCAAAGGCGGACGAGCGCGGAGTGAGCGGGGAGCTGGGTGGAAGCCTGAACGAGCAGTTTGGCAGGCTTACGGAGGCGGAGAAAGAGGCGGTGAGGAAGGATTTTATGGAAGTCATAACCGCAAGGAACGCGAAGGAGAAGTTCGGCGGGATTGTTCCTTACTACGGCAAGCAGGAGATAGTGAAGGTATACGAGCAGATAGAGAGCCTTTAGGCTGCCCTTTCTGTTTTTAATCGTTTCCCGGCAATCCTTAGGCATGGAACTTCACGAGAGAATATACGAGCTTGCGCTCACAAGGTCGTTCTTCTATCCCTCCAACGAGATTTATGGGCAGGTTTCGGGCTTCTACGATTATGGGCCCACGGGATGGCAGATAAAGAGGAGATTGCAGGCCCTCTGGAGGAGGATGTTCCTTCAGGAGGAAGGATTCCTGGAGGTGGAGGGTTCCATCGTTACTCCTGAGATTGTGCTTAAGGCGAGCGGGCACGTGGAGGAGTTCACGGACCCGGTGGTGGAGTGCGAGAAGTGCCACACGAAGATTAGGGCGGACCACCTTGTTGAGAGCAAAATAGAATTTAAGTGGGACGGGAAAATGGAAAGCCTCACCGCGAAGATAAGGGATAATGAGATAAAGTGCCCTTCGTGCGGAGGGAGATTGTCGGATGCGTTTGCCTCCAATTTGATGTTCCGCACCGGAATAGGGGCTGGGCAGGAGACCGCATACCTGAGGCCTGAGACCGCGCAGGGGATATTTACTGCTTTTCCTAGGGTTTTTAGGAACCACGGGGCGAAGCTTCCCTTGGCTGTGGGGCAGATCGGGAGGAGCTTCAGGAACGAGATTTCTCCCCGAAGGAGCCTCGTACGGATGAGGGAATTTACGCAGATGGAATTGGAGTATTTCTTCAACCCGAAGATTCCAACTATCGAGGGATTTGAGAAGGTGCGGGATAAGAAGATAAGGTTGCTTACCCGAGAAGCGCAGGCGGGGGACGGGGCGCCGAAATGGATGACGGCTGGGGAAATAGTGGAGAGGGGAATAGCGAACGAAATAATGGCGTATTTCCTAGTTAAAGAATGGGAGTATTATACTATTGCTGGGCTGAACCCGGAGGGGATGTGGTTCAGGCATCTGAGAGCGGATGAGACGCCGCACTACTCAAAGAGCAACGTTGATTTGGAGGTTGAGACGTCGCACGGGATGGTGGAGATTGCGGGGAACGCGTATAGGACGGATTATGACTTGGGGAGGCACGGGCAGTTCAGCAAGAAGGAGATTTCTGTTTTTGCGGAGGAGACAAAAGAAAAAGTTGTGCCGCACGTGGTGGAAGTGTCCATGGGGGTGGACAGATTGTTCTTCTGCATGCTGGAGCATTCATTTAGGGAGAAGAGCAAGGAGAAGGATTGGGAGTGGTTTGACTTTTTGCCCTCGGTTGCGCCGTATGATTTGTGTGTGTTCCCTCTAATGAAAAAGGACGGATTGAAAGAGAAGGCGGAGAGCATCGCAATCATGATGAGGGAGGCGGGGATTGAGGCGTTCTTCTCGGAGAGCGGAAGCATCGGTCGGAGGTATGCGAAGGCGGATGAGATAGGGGTTCCTTATGCGGTCACGATTGATTATCAGACTTTAGAGGATGATTCGGTTACGATCAGATATAGGAATGACGGAAAGCAGGAGAGGATAGCTGTGGAGAAATTAGTGGATGAGATAAGGAAATTGAAAAAGGAAGGGAAACTGAAACTGGAATAGCTAATCCTTGATTCCGAGCGCGTCCTTCGCCAGTGCGAGGTGCTCTTCCACCGGTTTTACGGCTACTTCTGTGAAGGCGTGGTCGGTTTTTCCCAGGATGTAGACGCTCTCCAGATCCACTTTTCTGTTTGCGAGCTTGCGGGTTATTTTCCCGAGCTCACCGGGCCTGTTTGCCATTTTTATAACGAGGATGTCCGCGACCGTAATGTTCTGGATTCCGGTTATCTTGTCCAATGCCTTCTTTGCGGAGGTCGGGTCCCTTGTAACTAAACGGAAGACGGCATTCGTTCCCTGGCCGTAGGCTGCGACTGCCTCTATGTTCACGCCTGCGCCGCCCAGCGCCTCGGCGATGTTCGCGAGCGTCCCGATCCGGTTTTCCACGATTACGGTTATTTCCTTCATAACTATCCCCCGTTTGCCCTGCTTCAGTGGAAAATAGGTTGCAATAATTATATATAGATATGCTGGCCGAGGATGAACGATGAATGAAAAATTCGCGGAATTTATCGGCGTATACATCGGTGATGGATGCCTCACTAAAAGGATTGAGAAGAATTCCTACGAATTCAAGTTTGTGGGAAACCCTGCGAAGGACATTCCATATTTCAAGAATCATATTTCCAAACTGGCTTCGCATGCAGTTGGGAGAAAGATTGATGCGAAAATTATGGACAGTGGGAGAAGCATCGGCGTGTATTTCTGCTCAAAGGGGCTTGCGGAGCGCTTCTCGGAGCTGGGTTTTGAAGGCGGGCCGAAGGCGGAAAGAATACGGATTCCAGATATCATAATGCAGAATGAATGCTTCAGAACGGCATGCGTTCGGGGGATATTCGACACCGACGGCTGTTTCACCATAAAGAAAAGGGGTAAGAGCACCCCATATTATCCGGTGGTCACTTTCTCAATGAAGAACCGGGCAGTAATTTCCCAGATAGGCGAAGCCCTAACAATGGCCGGGATACCGCACTCCAAGAGCTTTGACGTTGAAAGCTTTGATAAGAGAACTGGGAGGACTTATTCGAAGCACTTCCTGTCCATCTACGGCTTCAAGAATGTATGCAAATGGTTTGAAGTATTCGGCAGCAGAAATCCGTGGACCAACGAGAAGTTCAGAAAATTCAAAAAAGAGAATAGCGGGAGGTGGATTTGAACCACCGATCTTTACCCCAACAACCGGATTGTCCGGTTAATGTCTGGGTTTCCGATGGCTCGAAGCCATTATGAGCCCAGCGGGCACTCCAAGCTACCCTATCCCGCTATACCATTCTGTAAATTGACAGAATGCACTCCTTATTTAGAGCGACGCTCTTTTTAATTGTTCCACCGCTTATTTAATTCAAAATGACCTACAGCGATTAATACTAAAATCGCGGGGGGTTATGAGTACCCTAGAGAGAAGGGGGGTGTCCCCCCTTCCTCTTGGTGCTGGGGTCGCCTAGTCCGGTAGGGCGGCAGCCTGCTAAGCTGTTCTCCCAAAAGGAGTCGAGGGTTCAAATCCCTCCCCCGGCGTTTGCCTTCTGCCCCGATATATGGGGCTGGAGGCAAATTTCTTGTTTTTAATTTATTCCATGCAAAATAGGCATATGCAGAGGCTTGCGGCAGCGAGAAAGCTGGATTGCGAACCTGATGGGCTCGGGCTAGCCGTGGGCAGGGCCAAGGAGGCGGTTAGGCTCCTGGATGCGAGGCTGAACCCGGAATCAAAGGCGAGGAGGTGGGAGACGCCGGACTGCGTGAGGGTTGCGATACTCAAGGCGCTGCATCCGGAACTCAGCGAGAAAGCGGTAAGGGACGGATTGGAGAAAGGGGAGCTTCGGGTGCCGCGCAAGAACATATACCGTTTTGAAGATGTGAAGAGGGCGGCAATCCTTTCTTTCGTGGAACATATGGCGAGGATGGGCAAGAAGCCCATGGAAATATCAGACGAGGATTTTCGCAGGAACGGGCTCGCGGGGCTGGCGAACAGGTTCGGCTCATGCTTCGAGGCGCTGAGGTGGGCGGGTGTGCTTCCGGAGGGGGGGAGGCACGCGTTCAGGTTCAAGAAGAAGCCGGAGACGTACGGCAACGGGGAGAACCGCACAAGGGACCTTAAAAAGGCGCAGGAGGGGCTCGGAGGGGAAGCGAGGGAGAGGAGGCTAAGGGATTTCAGGAAGAACTTCCCGAAAGTCTATGCGATGATAATAAACTAT
>JAXDAS010000014.1:0-5521 GCA_034679605.1 Microcaldota archaeon | reverse complement strand
CATAGTCGACGACATCGCAATCGGCAGCATAGAGTACGGGACCGGCCACCTCCACACCCCCCTACTGATGATACTCGCCCACGAGAAGTGCGGCGCCGTGACCGCATGCTGCGCTGGCGGGAAATGCGAGGGCCACATAAAGGACATAATAAGGATGATAGAGCCTTCCGTTGTGAGCGGAAACGTTGAGGCGAGCACGGACAAAAATGCACTTGCGGTGAAGGACTGCATCCTGCACAAGAGCGAAGAGGTCCGCCATTTGGTGGAAGGGGGCAGGTTAAAAATTGTCGTCGCCAAATACATGCTGGAGAGCGGAGAGGTAAAGATACTTGGATGAAGTGAAAGAATGGCGGGAGAAAAGGAATACGAGCTCAAGAAAATGGTGCGCAAGCTGAAGGCCTTCAGCGGAAGCGGCACCCAGCTCATCTCCGTCTACATCCCCGCGGGCTACCCAATCCACGAGACCGGGGGGAAACTCAGGGAGGAGGTCTCCCAGGCCTCCAACATAAAGTCCAAGCAGACCCGCACCAACGTCACCGACGCCCTGGAGAAAATCATAAACTACATGAAAATGTTCAGGCAGACCCCGGACAACGGCATCGCGATTTTCGCAGGCAACATCTCCAACAACCCCGCAAAGACCGACATCCAGCTCCTCTCCCTGGAGCCGCCGCAGAAGCTCAACGTCTCCATCTACAGGTGCGATTCCCACTTCTTCCTGGAGCCGCTGGAGCGCATGATGGAGACAAAGGACGCATATGGCGTCATCTCAATGGACGGGAGAGAGGCCACGCTCGCGATCGTGAAGGGCACGGAAATCCAGGTGGTGAAAAAGCTAATCTCACACGCGCACGCAAAGGTGCGCAAGGGCGGGCAGTCCGCGAGAAGGTACGAGCGCCTCATAGAGGAGTCTATAGAGAAATACTACAAGCGCGTTGGAGAGGCCGTGGACGAGCATTTCCTTGGGAGGGTGAAGGGCATCCTGGTGGGCGGCCCGGGCCCCACCAAGGAATTTTTCGTGAAGATGTCCCCCTTCAACTACCAGCTCAAGGTCCTTGGAGTCGTTGACACGGGCTACACGGACGAGTTCGGGGTGAGGGAGGCCCTCTCCAAGGCTGAATCCATACTCGCGGGCCAGGAGGCCGTGCGCGAGCGCGCACTCGTGGAGCGCTTCATAAAGGAGGTCGTGAAGGAGGGCCTCGCCACCTACGGGATAAGGGAGGTGATGGCCGCGATAGTGAACCGGCAGGCGGAGACCGTCCTAATCTCCGAGGGATTGGAGTTCCAGATGGTCGAATGGAAATGCTCCTCCTGCAGCGACTCCCTTTCCAAGCCCACAAAGGATGAGCCCAAGCCGATAAAATGCCCCAAATGCGGCGCGGAGATGGAGGTGATGGGAATAGTCCCGCTCATAGACTACCTCATAGAAAACGCGGAAGAGAAGGGCATAGCGATAGAGGTAATCTCCACAAACACTGTAGAGGGCAACCAGTTCCTCCAGGGTTTCGGGGGGATAGGCGCCTTCCTCAAGTACAGGACTAATTACCAGTAAAGTTCTCCGAATTCTGTATGCCGGTTGTCAGGTTGGTGAGGTGCTGCCAGGTCTGGTTTACTAATGTCTCGCTCACGTTCGGCTGCGCGGAGGCAGTTTCCGAGCTTATGCTGCAGGCCATGTACTCATACGTCTCGTTTATCCCAATCACGAGCTCGTTGTCGAACACCATCGTCCGGTTGGATTTCCTTACGTAGAACACCGACTTGGTTAAGTCGCCCCTCGCAGAGTCTATCTCCGAAAGGCATTGTGAGAGCGCAAGGGTTGCCGGAACCTCGCCGCCCGCATCCCCCATCTTCAGGCAGTCCGTGTCCAGAGAATATATCTCCTTGCCCTTTCCGCCCAGGGCGCTGCTGAACGCCAGGTCCGTGACGCACTGCATTATGTTTGTGCGCGTCTCATCGTCCGCGCCCCTCAGGTCCATAACGAAATAGACATTGTCCGCATACGCCAGGTTGTCCGCGAAATCCTCCATGTATGCCGGCTCCCTTCCATCCCAGGGGTCCTTCTCCGGCTCCTGGGGCTGGTTGAGGTAAATGTAAGCCCCTATCGCAAGGGCCAAAACCGCGAGTATCGCGGCCACGGCCAGCTTCATGTCCATCTTAAGGCCGCCCTTTGGCCCGGCAGGCTCGTCCTGTGCAGATGGCTTCTGCTTTTTCTGGCTCACTCCATCACCCACTCGCCGCTCCCGTTCTGCCCCCCGCCATCATCCGCCTGCGGTTCCTGCACGTCCATGTCCACCGCGAGCATCGGGGCGAATTCGCATTCCCTGAAGAACTGCTCGTCCCCGTAGAACGTCGCGCTGTCCACGAAAACGGCCGAGAAGTCCGGGCTGGTCTGCACGGAGGCGTACCTCAGCGTTATTATAGGCTCTTCCACGCTGTTGTAGCACTCGCCGAGGACTCCGCTGTCCGGGGTCATGCAATCCCCGTTCGTCTTCTCGTATATGCTCACGCTCCTCGGCGCAAGCGCGGAAGCTATTTTCGCAGCGCACCCGCGCATGTCGGCGACAGCCCCCGAGCTGACCCCCTCCGTCTCTACCAGGACGGTGGCGTGGCCAACCCCCGCAAGCGTGGACCTGAACTCGTTGAAGTCCGCGTCCGATGACGAGCTCTTGACCGTAACGTATACCCCTGCTGAGACTACCCCGACCGCAAGTAGCCCCATCCCCAGCACCGCGAATCCGAAACACATGGTGCTCCTGTTCCTTGCCCTCGAGTTCATGCTCGCGAAGACAAAAAGGAATGCGAAAGTAAGCAGGGATGCGAGCGAGAAGAAAGATATGGACGAGAGGAGTATCGGAGCATAGCCCGCAAGCTGGTCCCTGCCTGCCCTGTCCATCGGGCTTATGGTCACCGCGAGGCTCTCAAGGCCTTCGTTCGTCCTCCTGCCCGCGGCCCTGAACGGGCTCATGTAGGCGCTCCCCTGCTCCACCTGCTGCACCATCGGGGCGGCGCTCTCCGTTATGTTCCGGTAGTCCGCGGTTATCTCGATGTACCTCTCCGGGGTGAGGCCGCTCACGAGGCTCCGGTCCAGCGCGCCCTTCCTTGCGCTGAGGGACGCCAAGAAAGCCGCCTGCTCTTCGTTCAGGCTGGAGGTCTCGAGTACGAATATGGAAAGCGAGGCCTCTGCCCTGGCCTTCTCCGTATCGTTGTAAATCTCCCACTGTGACGGTATAGCCGCCTCCAGGGTGTTCGCCTTCGCCCTCAGCTCGTCCAGGGATGCGTTCACCTCTGTGAAATCCCCCTCGTCCAGGTCGGAATCTATTTTCGCAATGAGCGCGTCGACCCTGTCCGCATATGCGCCTATCGTGCTGTTGGACACCACCGGCAGGAGGTTCCTCGCGTCTGCAACAGCCCCTTCCGCCCTTTCCCTGACCGGGTCATAAACGGAATGGAATGCGGCCCTGTCCACGTTGTCCCTTGCCATCTCTATCCTTTCGTTCGCGTCCTCGGCCATCCTCGTCCCCTGCGCGTCATAGTCCCCGAGCAGGGTCGTCTTCGCGAGCATCGCGTCTATCTTGTCCTCCGCGCCCGCGAGGTGGGTCTCGTTTATGATTATCTTCGGGCAGAGCCCCATGCAGTCCGTGCACTTCTCGCTCCTCTCCGGCTGCCGGAACTTTGTGCCCTCCAGGTCCTTCTCATAGTCGTCCAGTTTCTGCATTATGGTCTTTATCTCAGTGAGGCTCGCATATATGTTGGTGGGCGTGAGCCCGTTTAGCAGGTAAAATATCCTGTTCATGTCCTTCTCCATCCCTATGTTCGCATAAGAGAACTTCTCCACGTGCGGCTGGAGGTCCCTCGGGTCGTTGCAGCCTATCGCCTCCCCGAACTCGTCGCAGAGCATCATGGAGGCATATATGCAGTTCGAGCTGTTCGTGCACGGGAAGGTGTTCAGGAAAAGGCTGTACCTGCACACTTCCTCCTCCACCCCGACGCTCTCGTTCATCCCGGGCAGCTTTATCGACATGTTCTTGTAGAAGTCGCCGTTGTTCCTGCTCGCGTCGTAGGCCTCGAAGTCGGCCCTGAGCGCAGCTATCTCCGAGGGAGACGGGTAATAAAGGTCGGAGAAATGCTTCATGAGCACCCTCGCTATCTCCACGGAATTGGTCACAATGTTTCCGTTCCCGTCCAGGAGCAGCGCGGGGTCTCCGCTGACGTATACGAGAGTGTATACCGAGCCGTCTACCGAGAAGGATTCCTCCTTGCTCACGCTCTCCCCGCTCTTCAGGTATTGGGAGACATCGACGCAGCTTGCAATTGAAAGAATGAACAATACTCCTACTAAGAGGCTGGCGGTTGGTCGCATGCCGAACTATTGCCCTTGTTTATTTAAAAACCTTCCCAATTTTTGCGCCTTTCATTTCTCCCGTTCCACGATGTAGTCCGCCAGGGAATCCATGAGCTTCCTGCCTTCCACACTTCTCAGCGCGCCGAGGGAGTCCTTCGCCCCCCTCACGAGCCCCTCGGCATAATCCGACGCATACTTTATGGAGCCGTGCTCCCCCGCAAGCGCAATCGCCTCCCTTATGTCCTCCTCCGTCTTCCTCTTTTTGCCTAGCAGCGCGATCGCCCTTTTCCTTGCCCCATCCGGCGCATTGGCTATCATGTGTATCGTGATGAGGGACCTCTTCCCCTCGTCTATGTCCTCCCCTATCTTCTTCCGGTATTTCGCCGGGTTCGCGGTGAGGTTCAGCACGTCGTCCTTTATCTGGAAAGCCAGCCCTATCTTCTCCCCGAATTCCCTAAGAGCGGCCCGCTCCCCCTTTCCCGCTCCTGCGGAATATGCCCCCAGCTCGCAAGCGGCCCCTATGAGCGCAGCGGTCTTCCCTCCCGCCATTTTAAGGTATTCCCCCTCGCTTATGTCGAACCTGTTCTCCCTGTACCAGTTCAGCTCCACGCCCTGGCCCTCCGCAACCCTGCGGAAGGCATCGGTCATTATGATGCCGCTCCCCTTCAGCCTCTCCGCGCTTACCTTCCTCACGATAGAGTTCCACACTATGCTGTACAGCGCATCCCCTGAGTTTATGGCGATCGGCACCCCGTATTCCATGTGCATGGTCGGCCTCCCCCTGCGCATGGGCGAGGAGTCCTCTATGTCGTCGTGTATGAGGGTGAAGTTGTGGAACATCTCTATCCCGACCGCGAACGGGAGCGCCCCCTCCTCCCATTCGTTCAGCGAACCATGTGCCTGGCCGCCGGCCGAGCCGCCGCATGCCGAGGCCGACGCGAGCGTGAGCACGGGCCTTATCCTCTTCCCGCCACGGGATATGAACTCCCCCAGCATCCCGTACACCTCCCTGGGCTCGGCGGGTATCTCCGCGTAGATCGCCTTCTCTATCCTCTCTGCGCGGGATTTGATGTACTCATCAGCGTTCATGCATCCCTTTTCATAAAGCAAGTATTAAATTATCTCGTTTTCAATCCTTTTCCTGATGTCCGATTTCATGACAGATTTTTTTCATAAACC
>JAXDAS010000013.1:0-4076 GCA_034679605.1 Microcaldota archaeon | reverse complement strand
AACAGGTCGCTCGTTACGGCCCCCAGGGCGCCGAGGAGGGCGAGGATGAAGGGATTTGTGTTCTGCGCCATTATTGCTAGAACGGCTATGGCGAACGGAGTGGTCATCCCGTAGCTGTAGAAGAGGCCGGCGATGAACGCCCCCGCGTATTCGAATTCGTGGAGGGAGAGGATGAAGGATTCCAGGATTCCGGTTGCGTAAAGGAAAATTATTAGGAAAATTACTATGAGGTACATTATGGGCTTTTTCCAGTTCCGGAAAAGCGGCCTATGCGGGTCCCTCCATTGGATTTGCACACGCCCCTTACGCAGGAAATGCTTAAAAAGGAGAGCGGAGAAAGGGGCGCATGCTCAGCCCGTGCATGCTCTGCAAAGCGGAGTGCTGCAGGAACCACCTCATCACCGTGACGGCTTTTGACTTGCTGAGGATTGCGGAGGACGGGTACAGGGCCCCGGATTTTGCGGTGCTTGCGCCGCTGAACATACTGAATTATGACAATGACATGGTTCTGGAGATGCACGATTCGGGGTGTGCGGAAGACCACATCCTTGCACTGAAATCCAACCCGTGCTACTTCCTGGAATGGAGGAGGTGCTCCATACATAGGATTGCGCCTTCGGTGTGCAAGGCCTATCCGAAAAATGCGCAGGGGAAGATGATTGGGAGGCTGTGCCCCGGGATTCCGAGGGCGATGCATTCGGTTATAGGAACGGAGATAAGGCCGGATTATGCGAAGGAGGTAGATGCGTACCGGCTAATCGTAAAGGAGTGGAATAAGAAAAGAGGAAAGAAAAAAGACTGCCTGCAATTCCTGCTTGAACAAGCGAAAAAAGGAATCTAGAGCTTCTTTACGTTCTCCGCCTTGGGGCCCCTGTCGCCCTGGGTGACGTCGAAGGAGACCCTGTCGCCCTCATTGAGCTGGGTGCCGGGGGCAATCCCGCTCTGGTGGACGAAGTATTCCTGGCCATCGTCCCCGGCTATGAAGCCGAACCTCTTGCTTACGTTATAAAATTTCACTTTTCCTTCTGCCATTCAAATTACCCTGCTCCTTATTTGCAGGGGAAATATATTAAATGGTATTATGCGACTGCATTGTATGGATGCGAAGGAGGCATTGGGGAGGATTGTCGCGGCAGGCGGGGCTTTTGTGGGGCTTCTGGGCATAATCGCGACGATATGGTTCTATTTTACGCTGGGGGGCGTAATCGACGGCATAAGGGACAACGCCCTTGCGCAGACGCAGAGCCTGGACAACATACTCATGAATGCGGAGCTCACCGTGGGTTATGCGGAAGACACGGTGAACTCTTTCTCGGCGTTTGCAGGGAATACCTCTTCTACCTTGGATTCCTATTCCACTGCGCTTTATGGGATGGGGCAGGCCGTGGAGGATACCGCCTCGGGGCTCGGGCTCGTGCCCCTTATGCCCGCGGGCGCGGTTTCAGGGCTCAGGCAGACCGGGAGCGACATGAAGGATGCGGCGGCGGGGATGGGGGAGACGTCCCAGTCCGCGAAGGATGTTGGGGATTCGGCGAGTTCTGCTACGTTCAGCCTCTCGGAGATAAGGGGCGAGATAAGCGACGCGAGGGCGGGGATTGCGGACACGGAGAGGCAGATAAACGAGATGCACGCACAATCGAAATTGGCCCTGCTTGTGCTGAGCATACTGCTGGTCGGGCTGTTTGCGCTGAACATGATGGTTTTCCTCGTGCAGTTCAGGTGATTGGGGATGAGAATGGGATTTTCTTTTGTGGACAGGGGCATGGAGGTTCTGGATTACAGGATTGTAAGGCTGGGAGAGAAGTTCTATTTCGCGGAATTCATGTTTTTGGGGTTCCTGGCGTTCCTGATTCCGTTTCTCGTGGGGCATCCGCAAATATTGGTAGGGGTATTGGTGAATGCGTTCCTCGTGGTTGCTTCCCTTAACTTGGATGCGAAGAAGGTGGTGGGGATTGCGCTCCTGCCGAGCCTGGGGGCGATTGCGCGCGGGGTTTTGTTCGGGCCTTTTACTTTTGCGCTGGTGTTTATGGTTCCATTTATCTGGATGGGGAATATAGTGCTCATATTGGCGATGAAAGGGCTGTTCGGGGAGAAAAAGATGAATTACTTAATTTCCCTGGGGGCGGGGGCCTTGCTCAAGGCGGGATTGCTCTTTGGAGTGGCGTATGCGCTGCTGCAGTTCTCATTGGTTCCTGCGCTGTTTTTAGAGGCGATGGGAATTGTGCAGCTACTAACGGCCCTGGGAGGAGGAATCCTCGCATTTGCCGTCTGGAAAGTATGGCGCTAGCCTGGTGGCGTCTTCCAGTATCTCACGGATATTGAGTATGCGTGCACATTCATCGGGTTCTTCGCGAATTGCGGCTATCATGCCGGGGATGGACGGGAGAATGACTGTGTTTCCTTCCGCAAAAACATCGACCTTTTTCTTAACCAGCTTGCGATAACCCCCGAGCTCATCTGCAATTCTCTTCAGGTCTATGCTTTCAGGACGGTTTTCAAGCGCTTTCAGGAAAGCGCGGGTAAGCATTCCGCGGTAATTTTTGCGTGGATATTCAAGGATATCCGGTATTAGCGGACCTGTGACCTGATCGCAATATAGGTGGCGTTTAGCGTCCTCCCCGGTTATGACAAGGGCGCGGTAGGGTATGTCCTGGAGAAAACTGGATGCGTTGCAGCAATCGAGAAGCACCAGCTTTTTTCCCCTAAGCTCGCGGAGCGTGTCGTAAAGCTTGTCCGGCCCGAGCACGTACCTGTCCGAGAGCCTGGAAAGGAAGGGATGGATGTAAAGGTTGCGCCAGCCGCCGTGGCCATGATAATAGAAAACAAACAGCGAATCCTGCGAAAGGAGGTGGCTGAAAGAGCGTATGGCCTCGACCACATTTGGCACCGTGGCTTTTCTGTCAAAGAGGGTAATTACGTTCCCGTCTTCGAAACCCCTCTGCACGAGGGCCTCGCGCATAAGGGCCAGGTCCTCCTTCCCGCCTTCAGCATAGGCCTGGCGCATCCTTGGCGTGGGGTTCGGAAGGGCCAGCTCGCCCGGCTTGCCGACAAGGACCGCGGCATTTAATGTTGGGTATTCCTCGGAGAAAATGAACCTAGAACGGCCTATGAGTACGCTATCACCCTTATTCAGGGTTACGCCTTCGCCGGGCCTTATGCGGACCCCGTTAACGTATGTGCCGCTCCTGCTGTTGAGGTCATAAATGGCCCAGCGATCTTCCTCCTTGAGGAGCAGGGCATGGTTCTTGGATATCGTGCTGTCTCCGCCGATTTTCACGGCCTTGTGCGCCCTCTCGAACACCTTTGGGAGGTTTTCCCTTGTGCGTTTAAGCGAATCCTGCCTTCCGAGGTGTGCGCCGTCTTTGAGCATTATTTTTGTGCCGCCGAGGGTGGAGAAGCAGGCGGTCTTCTGGAGGCATCTTTCGGGGAATCTCATGTAATAAATAGTGTTAGATAGTGTATTTAAATGTATCTTTTGGAGGCGGAATGCCGAGAGAGGGAAACTCAAAATAGCATTAAAACACTAATCCTGCAACATATACGCGTGGGGCAGCTGAGAATCAGGTTCTGGAGAAGGCAGGCTGAACAGCCGAATGAGCTTAAAGGGCAGCCTCCGGCAGTCGCGATGAGGCCGGACGAAGGGCCGGAAAAGAAACCGATGCCGCAAAAGGCGCCCCAGGTGCCCATCGCGGAAAAGGAGAAGAGGAAGCCCTCGGCGCACATAAATTCCGTGGATATTGCGCTGGATGGATATGATGACATATTTTCGGACTTCGACCCCTCCCCCTACAAGATAAGGCTGCTCTCCAGGGACTTCGTGGAGGAGATAAGCAGGAGGAACAGGGAGACCAAGGCGGGCGAGATTGAGGTCAGGCTCACACTCCCTAAGGGAAGGCGGAACCCTGTCGTGGAGAACATAATAAGGGAGAGGCTGGTGGAACACTACAAGGGAAGGGCGCAGAAGGCGGAGGAGGAGATAAGGGCGAGGGAGAGGAAGGGCTGGAAATACATGGGCATCGGGGTCGCTCTGAATGTTGCGGGGATATTGATTGTGCATTTTCTGGAGAGCGTGAATG
>JAXDAS010000012.1:0-9656 GCA_034679605.1 Microcaldota archaeon | reverse complement strand
GGGAGCGTGAAGGACAACGCGCCGATAGCCGCGAGGGCGGTCGGGGCGGCGATGAAGAGGGATGCCGGCAGCGGCGAGGGGGTGGATGTGCTCATCATAACGCCGCACGGGATTGAGAAGTTCACGGAGAAGGATTTCGCGAAGAAGCACGCCACCCAGTAGGCAGGATGGCTTGGGTGAAACGGCCGCGAGGCCGTTGTTTTGTTTTTTTGGCTCTTCGCCCCTGAAAAGGCCGGGGCCAATATAGCGACATGAAATGAGTGTGATATACGTGCAACAGAAAGAGATAGAGAAAACCGTGTCAGAGATAATGCCCGCGGAATGTGGAATAACCAAGGTGGAGGCGGAGGGCCTCAACATAGTGATATATGTGAGGAACATAGACGCCTTCTACAGGAACGACCAGCTCATAAAGCAGCTCGCCGGCGCGGTGCGCAAAAAGGTGAGCGTGCGCGTGGACCAGAGCAGGCTCATGGACATCGAGAAGGCGAAGAAGGAGATCGAAGCGATAGTGCCCAAGGAGGCGGTGGTCGCCTCCATAAATTTCTCATCAATATTCTCGGAGGTTTTCATAGAGGCGCTCAAGCCCGGGCTCGTGATAGGGAAGGGGGGGACCATACTCAAGGAGATAATAACCAGGACCGGATGGTCCCCGGTGGTGCTCAGGAGCCCGACAATCACGTCCTCCACCATAAGGGGGATAAGGAAGGGCTTCATAGCCGAGGCCGAGGACAGGAAGAAGTTCCTGCTCAACGTAGGGAAGAAGATATGCCAGCCCCCGCCTGGAAGCGACTGGGTGCGCGCGGTCATGCTGGGCGCGTTCCGCGAGGTGGGCAGGAGCTGCATGCTCGTGCAGACCCCGCACAGCAGGATACTGATAGATGTGGGGATAAACCCGGTGGTGGGCGAGGCGACGAAGGCTTACCCGTACCTGAACTTCATGGGGTTCTCCCTCGAGGACCTGGACGCGGTCATCATAAGCCACGGCCATACCGACCACATGGCCTTCCTCCCGTACCTTTATGCGTACGGATACGACGGGCCGGTGTACTGCACACCCCCCACGAGAGAATTGATGGCGCTCCTCCAGACGGATTACGTTGACCTCGCGAAGAAATCGCTGGGCGTGGAGGCTCCATACGGGAAGAAGGACATCCAGAAGGAGCTCAGGAGGGTCATACCTGTTGAGTACGGGGAGGTGGTGGACATCACCCCGGAAATAAAGATGACGCTGTACAACGCGGGCCACATAATCGGGAGCGCGATGGTGCACCTGCACATCGGCGAGGGCCTGCACAACCTAGTGTACAGCGGGGACATGAAATTCGGCTATACCAAATTGTTCGAGCCGGCGAACACCTATTTCCCGAGGATAGAGACCCTGTTCCTGGAAAGCACCTACGGGGCGAAGAACGACGTGACCTCGAACAGGAGGGAGATGGAGGACAAGCTCATAAACATAATCAAAGAAACGGCAGCCAAGGGCGGAAAGGTCCTAATCCCGGTGTTCGCGGTCGGGAGGAGCCAGGAGATAATGCTCGTGCTGGAGGACTACGCGAGGAGGGACCCGAACTTCAACCTCCCGGTCTACATAGACGGCATGGTCATGGAGACCTCGGCGATACATACCGCATATCCGGAATATCTGCGCGAGAGCATAGAGAGGCGCATACTCTCAAACAACAGCCCGTTCGAGTCGCCGATATTGAAGGTTGCCAAGGGGCAGGACAAGGAGGCGATAGTGAACGGCGAGCCCAGCGTAATAATAGCGCCGTCGGGAATGCTCAACGGCGGGCCTTCCGTGGAATACATGAACATGATGGCCGAGGACGAGAGGAACGCGCTCGTATTCGTAGGCTACCAGAGCCCGATGTCGCTGGGGCACAAGATACAGCGCGGAATGAAGGAGATCCCCGTGATGGGGGACGACGGAAGGACCAAGATAATGAACATAAAGATGCGCATCGAGACGGTGGAGGGGTTCTCGGGCCACAGCGACAGGCACCAGCTGATGGCGTTCCTGAATAATTTGAAGCCCACCCCAGAGCGCGTCTTCACGATGCACGGGGACTGGAACAAGGCCGACGACCTCGCCAGGGCAGCAGCATCTGTGCTTAAGAGGGAGGCGAGGGCGCCGCTGAACCTGGAAGCGATAAGGCTGAAGTAGCTATTTTTTGCCCCGGGCGTTCGGGAAGGAGCGGTTCATCAGCGGCACTACGTAGAAGGAGAAGGCGAAGCCGGCAATCCCGCCGGTGAGCAGGCGCAGGAAATTGGTGCTTTCCCTCCAGCCGAGGAGCTGCGTGCCACCGTCCATGGCTATGGGGATGAGGGCGATGACGAACCAGATGGGGTTCGGGACCACGTCCGCGTCGGTTTTCTTGATTAGGAATATGGCGATGCCGCTGAGCAGGGCGGCCGCGTATATGCCCAGATCCCTTGCGCATACCGGGAACGGGTAGCCTGCCATCCCGCCCCTCTGCGCCTCGTAGGCCCGGTAATGGGCCGGGGCATCGGTGCAGTCCATTATCCCGCCTTCTGGAAAATAGCATATGGCCCTGGATATCTGCTGGTGGCAGGTTAGGGAATAAAACCAGTAGAGGCCTTCGGCCGCGGGGCTCCCGGAAGCGGCGAGGAAGGGGGTTATCGTTATGGGCAGGGTGAAAAGCGCCATCACGAGCATATATGCCTTGTATCCGAATTCCATCCTTACAGCTCCGAAACCTTTTTGCCGAGTTCCTTGGCGGATTCATGCCTTTCCCAGGGGTAAACGAGCCAGGCCTCCGTCTCCCCCACGAAGAAATCGGGCCTGAACTTGGAATGGGGCTTGAAATGGAGGGTGGCGGCCCTGACCTCCCTGGCGCCCATCCCGAGCAGGTACTCCTTGGCGACCTTCAGGCTGCCCCCCGTGTCGGAAACGTCGTCCACGAGAAGGACGCTCCTGCCCTCGAGCCTTTCCACGAGCGGCTGCACTATCCTCGGGGAGGTTGCGGTCTTGCCAACCCCGGTGTAGAAGGAGACACGGACCGTGAAGAGCTCGCGCACCCCCAGGATGTCGGAAAGCAGCCGGGAGGGGACCAGCCCGCCCCTGCTGATGCCGACTATCATGTCCGGCACGAAGCCGGAGGAGGATATCCTTGAGGCCAGCCCCTCGCAGAGCCCCTCGGTCTCCGCCCATGAAAGCGAATGGACCCTCATGCTGGGATTTGGCGGGCTCGGGATTAAAAACATGCCCCCTCTCGTGGGGGCTGGATAAGATTTTTATACTTTGTCTTTGAAAAGCCAAGCGTGATAGCATGGGAATACTAAAGGGAATCAAGGAATTCTTCCTCGGAAAGGACGAGGAGAAAAAGCCGGCAGCCCAGGCGCCAGCTAGGCCGATGGCGCCTATGCCGCCGAGGCCGGCCGCGAGGCCGCTTCCGCCGCCGAGGCCGATGGCGCCCGGAGCAAGGCCCGCAGGGGTGCCTCCTAGGCCGATAACGCCAATCTACAGGCCGCTTCCGCCGCCTCCGAGGCCGATGATGCTATCGAGGCCGCCGATAAGGCCGATAGCCCCGGCGAAGCCCGCGGGAAAGTCGGTAGCCGCGATCGCGCCGCCCTATTCGAAGATGGCGAGGCCCGCCGCAAAGCCGGCAAAGGCCAAGCCCGCGAAGAAGGCTGCCAAGAAAAAGAGAAAGTGAGGGATCCTTCCCTCCTTTTTTACTTTTTGTTTATTCTAATCTTATTTATAAAAAGTTCAGGGGAGAAGGACCGCCGCCGCGATGACCGAGGTCCATTTTCCGTTCTTGTCCACGACCGCGGTCTGCGTGGTGTTGAAGGTCTTGACGATCTTGCCGCTCATCTTGAAGTACTTCTCCTTCTCGTCCCAGTCCGCGTCAACGTCAAAGTTTATGCCCATCGTGGAAGCAAGCATGGATGCCGCCAGGTCCTCGGAATAGTCCCCGCACTTCTCCTGGTTGAGCCCATAGGAGTGATGCTCGCTCAGGTAGCCGTGCACGTTTGAGTCCGCGGGGAGGGCTGTGCCGATGGAGGCGGATATGAGCCTGTTGGGCTCGCAGGATGAGAGGCGGGCGAGGACCGCGAACACTATCTGGCCCGCGTGCATCTCCGCGAGGCCCTGCTCCCTGTCTATTAGCTGCGCGTTGGGCGGGAATATGCTGGATACTGTCACGAGGTTGAATTTGGCTATCCCCGCGCTCCGCAGCGCCTCCTCGAAGGAGCTCAGCTTCGTGTTGGAAACGCCAACCCCCTTTGTGAAGAATATCTTCTTGGGCACAAAAGTCATTTAGGTCACGTGAGGATTTTTTTAGGAAGAGTTTTTTAACCTTCATGCGGAACTTTAACGCATGACTGTCACTCCGTGGGAGGTCTCCGGCAGGGTCGACTACGACAAGCTGGTGAAGGACTTCGGCACCGCCAGGATAACCCCCGCACTGCGCGCCCGCCTGGAGAAGAACGCGGGCGAAGGGAACGTGATGCTGAGGAGGGATTACTTCTTCTCGCACAGGGACCTGGACCTGGTCATGGACGACTATGAGAAGGGGAAGGGGTTCTACCTGTACACGGGGAGGGGGCCGAGCGGGCCGATGCACATAGGGCACCTCATCCCGCTCGTCTTCACCAAATGGCTCCAGGACAGGTTCAAGGTCAATTTGTACATAGAAATCACGGATGATGAGAAGTTCGTGTGCAAGCGGGAGGCGGAATGGGGGGACATAGAGAAATACGCGGAGGAGAACATAAGGGACATAGCCGCGGTCGGGTTCGACCCTGACAGGACCTTCATCTTCCGGGACAGCGAATACGCGGGGAATGTCTATCCGATGCTCATGAAGATCGCGAAGAAGGTGAATTTTTCAACGGTGAAGGCGGTGTTCGGCTTTACGAACGAGACGAACATTGGTTTCATATTCTACCCCGCGTACCAGATAATGCCCACGATGTTTGAGAAAAGGAGGTGCCTCATACCCGCGGCGATAGACCAGGACCCATACTGGAGGATACAGAGGGACATCGCGGAAGGCCTTGGCTATCATAAGACGGCGGCGATACATTCCAAAGTCCTCTCGCCCCTGCAAGGTGCGGAGGGCAAGATGAGCTCCAGCATGAGGGAGAGCGCAATATGGCTGGATGACGACGAGAAAACAGTGCGGAAGAAGATAATGAAATATGCGTTCTCGGGCGGGCGCTCCACCCTGGAGGAGCACAGGAGGCTGGGGGCGGATTTGGGCGTCGACGTGCCGTTCCAGTGGCTCAGCGTGCTCTTCGAGCCGGATGATGGGGAATTAAAAAGAATCGCCGGGGAATATGGTGGCGGAAGGATGCTCACGGGCGAGGTGAAGGAGCTCCTCGCGAAGAAGCTGAATGCTTTTCTTGCCGAGCACCGTGCGAGGAAGGAGAGGGTGGACGTGAGGAAGTATACTCATACTGGGAAGCTTGCCCAGGAGATGTGGAAGAAAAAATATGTTTGAAGTGATGATTATGGAACGCAGAGGATTTGGAGGCGGGAGGCCGGGCGGATTCAGGGGGAGGCCAAGCGGAGGCTTTGGTGGGAGGCCGGGCGGAACATTCCGGGGCAGGCCCTCGGACAGGGGAAGGGGAGGGAGCGACCCAGAGATGGAGAGGAGGCTCAGGTTCCTCAAGAAGGCACGCGAAAAAACTTCGGCGGCATTGCGCAGCAGGGACGTCATGCTTGCGCAGATTTCGCGCACGGTCGAGGAGCTGGAGGGCGTCGCGAACCTCATGGGCGAAAAATTGGAGGAGATGTATTCCCTCTATTTCCCGGAATTGAAGACCAATGAGAAGCGCGGGTACATCGCGGTGGTGCTGAACTTCGACAAGGAGAAACCCAGCCCGACATCAATAGAACAGTTTGTGGGCGTAGGGAAGGCCGCGGACATATGCGAGCGTGCAAAAACCAGCTCCGGGGGGGAGCTCAAGGCGAAGGATGTGGAGAAGATAAGGGAGCTGGCGCGCGGGATAGAGGGCGTTTATTCGCTGATGGATTCGTATGAGGAGTATACCAACGAACTGGCGAAGGAGGTCTGCCCGAACCTAGAGCATATCGTGGGCGGCAAGCTCGCCGGGAAGCTCGTGGCGCTTGCCGGGAGCCTGAGGAAATTGTCCCTCATGCCCGCGAGCACGATACAGGTGCTGGGCGCGGAGAAGGCGCTTTTCAAGCACCTGAAGAACAGGAAGGGCATCGCGCCGCCCAAGCACGGGGTGATATTCCAGTACCCCGCCATCTCCCAGTCGCCCAAGAAGGCGAGGGGGAAGATCGCGCGGGCGCTTGCCGCCAAGCTTTCCATTGCGGCGAAGGCGGATGCCGAGACCAAAAGGTTCATCGCGCCCATGCTGAAGCAGAACCTGGAGGCGCGGATAAGGCAGGTGCTCGCTGCAAAAGGGAAAACCGAATGAGGCTGCTGGTTGTATCTGATTTGCACGACGAAGAGGACGCGCTGGGGAGGATAATTGCGCGGGCTAAGGGATACGACTGCCTTATTGTTGCTGGGGACATAGGCAAGGGAAGAATATTCCTGGAGGATTTGCTCGAGGCGCACCCGAAAATATTCCTTGTCCCGGGGAACGGGGACCAGGATTTCTTTGAAGAACTTTGCGGGGAGAGGTGCATCCAGGAGAAGCGCGTGGAGATGGGGGAGGGATTGAACCTGGTCGGGTTCGGATACAGCCCGCCCACCCCTTTCCACACGCCCGGGGAATACCCGGACAAGCAGCTGTATTCGTGGATGAAGGGGCTGCCGATAGACGCGAAAACCATTTTTGTGACGCACGCGCCGCCCTACGGGGTCCTGGACGACGTGCTGGGGGTGCACGCTGGGAGCAGGGCCGTGATGAAAACCATAGAGGAGAAGAAGCCCCTTGTGAACGTGTGCGGCCACATACACGACAGGGAGGGGGTTGCGGTTTTGGGTTCCACTTCTGTGCTGAAGGTCGGGGCCGCCAAGAATGGAAGGGCCGGGGAGATAGATATTTTTAATGGTGAGGCCAGATTAAGGAACATCGGGCTTTAACATGATAATCAGGAGGGCGGAATTCTCTGAGGAGCTCGCCTCCCTCATAAGGAGGCTTTTCCCGAAGTCCGAGCCGCTTTTCACAAAGGATGATGTGTATTTTGTGGCTGAGGAGAAGGGCGGCATAATAGGATTTGTGCATCTGATTCTGAAGGAGAAGGCGGTTCTCCTTCAGGGTATCGGGGTGGAGCCGGAATGGAGGGAGCGCGGGGTGGGCGGAAGGCTGCTGGATTCCGCGGTGCGCTTCTGCGACAGGAAGAAGATGGACATGTTTCTGAAGGTGAAGCCTACGAATCCCGCGCTCAACCTATACCATAAAAAAGGTTTCACGCTGAAAAAGATACGGGACGTGTACGTCCTGGAAAGGAGAAGAGTGAACTAGTCCTCTTGGCAGGGGGGTTGAGCTAACCTGGTATGCTGCCAGCTTTGGGAGCTGGTTGTCAGAGTTCAAATCTCTGACCCCCCATAGGTTTAACTACTTTTTCTGTGCAATCGGTTCGGTGTCAGTATGAAGCTCAGGTTCGACCCGGATGCGCTGCAGTGGATGGGGACGCATGGTTTCGGTGTGAAGGAGGTCAGTGCGGTCGAGGAGCTGCTGCACGGGATGAGGAACAGCGTGGCCACGGGGCAGAAGTTCATAATTCCTGCGAAGATTGATGCAAAAGTTTCCGCTCTTGTTTCCATACTCTATTCTTTGACTGATGTTTCGGGCAGGCCGACCTGTTTCCGCGACGGCACCGTTTCCATACCCGCGGAGGCGAAGCAGAGGTTCAAGGAGGCGCTCGCGATAAGCAGGGACGAGAAGGAGATAGATGTGGCGGACGCCGAATCCTTTGCCGAGCATCTTTCCAAGGCCAAAAGAAGGAGCGGGATAAGGGGAAAATAAATCTTTTTTAAAATGCCGAGGGGGGGATTTGAACCCCCGGCCTCCAGATCTCCCAGATACGCCTTTGTAAGTCATAGGCGGAAAGCCCGCCTCAGTACTCATAAGAACTGCGCCTTATGAGTCTGGCGCTCCAGCCAGGCTGAGCTACCTCGGCTCCCTAAAACGCGGGGGAAGCGTCCCCCTCATTTTTAGGGTTAATTCTGATCCCCCTCCACTTCAGCTCCTAAGGGGGGGAGTAACATAAATGAGTAGGGAAACTGTTTTTAAGGACTTCCGAGCGTTATTATCTTCTCCTCCAGGGCCCATAGTCGAGCGGTTAAGACACTACCCTCACACGGTAGGGATCCCCGGTTCGAATCCGGGTGGGCCCAATCTCATTAATTTTGTCTCCGGTTTCGGGTTTCCGGTTTCCAGTTACTGCGTCTGAAAAATCAGGTTTTTCAATTCCTATTTTCCTGCTAATTTTGGGATGGTTCGCTTGCACCCGGGTTTGGGCCCGGGAAAAAGCGATTTCTGTGTTTTTGGTCATATTTTTCACCTCATCATCTTGGTAAGGAAAGGTAACAAATTTTTGTATACCTTTATTCACCTTTTTGGTTATTTTTTCTTGCGGTTTTTATATTTTTGGAGGGCGTGTTTCCGAACACATGCTCCGCTAGGCACGCCTCCTACACGAGACGCGTCAGCAATCGGCCGAAAAAGCCAAGCGGGGAGCCGGTTTCACCTTATAACGTTCCGGTTCCTCGTTTTGGGGCTTATTCCAGCCTCCATAGCCTCCAATTTCAATTTTCTAGCTAACCATCGCCATCACCCCCTTCAATCGTTTTCCTCAGTTTGCATAGCATAGAGCGTATGCGCACCAAAGAAGTCATGAAATTGAGATGCTCCCTCTGTGGGATAATCTTCAGGGAATTGCACAAGTCCAACCAATATTCGGTCTCGTTGGCTTCCCCTATACAGGTAACCAACTTTTGGTTCTGCGCCTTCCTGGAGTCTATCGCGCCCATTTCCGCCAGGTTTGCGCAGATGGAAGACGCGGAGGCAAGGAGCTGCTCCTTAGCCCTCCTGCTCATCTGCTTGTCTTCCATAAACTCAAAAACATCTTTTGACAGGCGGAAGGCCTCCTCATAAACTTTCAAATTCTTGAAATTCTGCATGGCATCACCATTTTCCGACTTCGCGGCTCTGCTCGTAGAGCGCCCATTTCCTTTCATCAACCTCAGTTTTGCCTTCTGTTTCCATTTTCACCACTTCCCTTCCCCGGCTTCTCCTTTCGGGGAAGTTTTACGGCGAGCTTCACTCCGAAGCCCGCGGTTTGACGTTTTAAGGGCTGAAAGGAGTGAAGCGAGCAAAACTTCCCCAGTTAGCCGGGCGTCGGCGCTCGAAGTGAGCGGAGTTTTTATTCATTTAGCGGTTTGCGTGCAAGAAGAGAGCCGGAGGTTAGCAAACTGCGACCCGAAGCGATGGCGAAAAGGAGATTATTGCTTTCGGCGCGCCAGCGCCGGACCCAAGGGGCTAGAGCATTAACTCCTTTTCCGCCTGAGCGAAGGGTAAATGATTAAAACGGAGCGATATGTCAACAACATCTCTTCCCCCCGTTGCAGGATACTTTAAATTACTTTAACTAACGTTAAATTTAACGTAATTTAAAGTAAAATTATCAAATAAGAAACGAGAACTAACGACTACCATCTTATGTTCTTTAAGTTAGGTATTTATACAGATTAACTAAGAAATATATT
>JAXDAS010000011.1:0-7026 GCA_034679605.1 Microcaldota archaeon | reverse complement strand
GCGGCCCTGAGCTCCTGCTGGCCGAAGTCCCTGTCGTCCTCCAGCTTGTCGGTGTATGCGCTTCCGCCTATCACCTTCTTCCCCTTGGCGCGCAGCTCGTCAGCATCCTTTCCGAAACCTATGTCGTCGAAAACTATCACGTCCGCCCAGTCCGCGTCCTTCCTCCAGTCCTCGCTCTTCGGGACGAAGCCGTCGTAGACGTTCTTCTGGTTCTTCTCCTCTATGTAGTATCTCACCTCGTGGCCCTCCTTCTGTATCTGCCAGGCGAGGTCCCCGACCAGGGCCTCTATGGAAACGAACAGGAATTTGTGTTTTTTCGGCTGCGGGGGGACGGGCTTCTCTGCATTTCCGTTCATGCGCATGTTAATTAGCGAAACAATAAATTACTTTTCCCGTTTTTTGCATTTTTCCCCTTTTTCCCCGTTTATTTTGCAGAGGGACTTCCAGTAGAAGTAGCCCACTATCGTAAAGGTTATCACGGGCGAGACCCAGCTCGGTATGTGGAAGCCGAAGGCGTCCAGAACCATTATGCCGCCGAGGAAGAGGATGGAGTACATCGCCCCGTTCTTGAGGTACGCGTATTTCCTCACCTCGTCTATGCCCTTCATCGTGAGCTCCCTGACCACCACGGCGCCGAGGCCGTTGCCTATGAGGATGAGGGGGATGGAAAGGGTGAAGGCGAACGCCCCCAGCACCCCGTCTATGGAGAATGTGGTGTCTATCACCTCCAGGTACATTAGCTTGCTTATGTCCGAGAGGTTGCTGGTGCCGTGGAGGAGCTGCTTCTCCTGGAGCTCCGCGTTCTGCTTGAAGCCGTGAACTATGAAGAAGGCCGTCGAGCCGACCACTGCGCCGAATGCCATTATGGGGTGCACCTGTATGGCGAACCAGACGATTACCGAGAGGAGGATGGACACGACCGCGAAGAACCAGATCCCCTGGGAGGCGATGAATTTCTCCCCCCACACCCCGTAGTTCTTGGGCTCAAGGAACAGCCAGTGGAAGAAGAGGAAGACGAGGAACACCCCGCCGCCTATCAGCAATACCGGGGCGGACTGCTCCATCGCCTCCGCGACGGCGGGGTCCTCGCTGAATGTGGCGGTGAATACCTCGTACGGGGTGAGGGACGGGTTCGCCACCCACATTATGAGGAGCGGCAGGAGGCCCCTCACGACGAATACGGCGAAGAGTATTCCCCAGAGGAGGAACCATTTCCTCGCCCTCTGGGACATCTTGGAGAGGATGTCCGCATTGATTATGGCGTTGTCCACGCTGCTGACAGTCTCGAAAAGGCAAAGTCCGAGTATCGTGAGGATTGCGGCGAATATCTCCATGCTCTCAATCACCAAATATCAAACGAGTATTAAAAAGATGGCGGCTCGCTGGCTGCAACTTTACGCAGAAAATTCTTTCCTGCGCTGGTTATGTTCCACCTGGCAATGCCATCTTCGCCAATCTCCTTGCTGATCAATTTATTTCTCATGAGACAACTATTTTTTGAATAAAGCATCATGTTTACCTGCTGCCTGCTCCTTTGCATGCACTCGTAAATTTCATGCCGCGTCTTCCCACTTTCTTCGAGCAGGTGCAGCAACCTGGCAGAAACGATATTCTTTCTGGTCGGCTTGCTCTTATAGGAAGAAAGGCCAGTCTGAATCCTCCTCTTTTTTTCGGGGTGCAGGTCCGCCATGCCAAGCCGGAAGAATTTCTCGAAGTTTTCAAAAGCCGTGATGTTTGCGCAGTAGTAATCCGCTTTTTTGTGCTTGAGCACGACCCGGCTGCTTATCCCGAACCTGGAGAGAATCCTGCTGATCAGCATCGGGAACTTTTTTCCTTTCTGGGGGAACTGGATTGAGTTGGGAACCTCCTTGTGTTCCTTGCCGGGTATGACCGCGCCCTCGGCAGCGAAAAATCCACGGAGAAAACCGAGGAGTACGGCTGCATCATGCTCATCTTCCGTTTCTATTTTTTTCAGTTGGCGGATGATTTTTGCCCTGATTTCCTTATTGGAGAAGTGCGCTTTCATCCAGCCGTATGGCTTTTTTGTGCGCGGGTCCTCATAAACGATGAGGCTGCCCAGCGTGAGATACTTTTTCCAGAAGTCTGCGGTTTTTCTCTTATGGATGTTTTTTCCAACGGTCAGGTAAAAATTGAAATCATCAGCGCATGTTCCGAATGTTTTTTCAAAATCATCCAGGATGCGCTTCAGCACGGCAGGTTCGGCATTTGCAAAGGAAACCCCGTTTCCGGATTCTTTCTCGACGCAGCCGTCTCCCCTCACAAACCCAACTATTTCTCCGAGGCGGCATTCATAAGAAGTTGATAGCTCAGGAGCTACTCTGTCGATCATAGTGCTAGACTCACTCTGGGACGGTGTCATCATCGCTATCAATAGTAATATGGGGGGAGTTATTTTTAAATTGGACGGTGTTATCATCAAAAGGAGATGATTATGCAGATGATGGTGCTTAGGCTGGGGCACAGGCTCCCGCGGGACGAGCGGGTAACCACGCACGTGTGCCTCACCTCGCGCGCTTTCGGCGCTTCCGGAGTCATCTATTCGGGGCAGAAGGACAATTCCCTGGAGGCGAGCGTGAAGCGGATTGCGAAAAACTGGGGAGGGGAGTTCTCCATAGAGTATGAGGCGAAGCCAATCTCCAGAATAGAGAGGATGAAGAGGGAGGGTTGGGTGGTGGTGCACCTCACCATGTACGGGATGCCCCTGCCCGAGAGGATGCCGGAGATTTCCGGGAAAAAGAAGGTGCTGGTCGTTGTGGGGGCGGAGAAGGTCCCCGCGGAGGTCTACCAATTGGCGAATTTCAATATCGCGGTGGGAAACCAACCGCATTCGGAGATTGCGGCGCTTGCAGTAGTTCTGGATAGGTTGCAGGGGGGCAAGGAGCTGGAGAGGGGATTTGAATCTAATTTTGGCGGGGCATCGATATCGCTGGAGCCCGCGGAAAAGGGAAAGAAAATAAGGAAAGGGGGCCTTTAAGGCCCGCCTGTTGCGCTGAGGCAGTAGCCCTGTATGCACGCATACGGACTGCAGCACTCGCTGGTGCTTATGCAGGTTGCGCCGTAGCTGTTGCACGGTGTGCACTGCATGTTCTGGCTGCAATAATACCCTTCGCAGCAGACCGCGGCGCCCACCGCGCAGGAGCCGGATGTCTGGCAGGTCTCCTCCGGAACGCAGTAGAGGTTGTCGTTGCAGTAGTATCCTTCGCAGCATGCGGCCGCCGAGCATGAGCCGCTTGTCACGCACGTCTCCTCGCTTCCCCTTGTGCATACCTTGTTCTCGCTGCAGTAGTATCCGTCGCAGCAGTCGGAGGTCTTTTCACACGCGCCTGACCTTGTGCACGGGGTCGCGCACCTCCCGTTTGTGCACGTCATCCCCTCGCAGCATTCCCTCTTGCCCGCAAGGCATGTGCCACCTTCCGTGGCGGTGCACTCGTTGCTGCACATGCCCTGGTTGCACCAGGAGCCCTGGCAGCAGTCGGAATCGTACCTGCACGTGCCTCCAAGCTGCTCACAGGGGGTCACGCAGGTCCTGTCCCTGCATTCAAGGCCCTCGCAGCAGGATATCTGGCCCTCAACGCACATTTCGCCCTGCCCTGAGCATCCCTGGTTCGGGGTGCACACGCCGTTCGCGCAGTAGTCCCCCTCGCAGCAGGTCCCGTAGTAGTTTGCGCCAACCGGGGCCGCGGTGGTCGCGTACTGGGTTCCGTATCCGCAGGTGCCTCCGGTCTGCACGCAGTTCTGCGCCGGGGGCGAGCAGTAGCCGTTCACGCACTGGTCGTCGCCGCAGCATTCGCCGTAATAGGTTGGGGACTGCATGTTGGCGGTGAAGGTCTGCGGGCCGTAGCCGCAAAACCTGCCCCTCTCGTTGCATTGTTCCTCAGGGGGCTGGCACACTCCGTTCACGCACTCCATCTGGTTGCAGCACCTCCCGTAATAGTTGGATGTCGCAGGAACAAGGGCCGTTACCGTTGTCTGGCCGTAGCCGCAGGTCTGCCCCTGGTCCACACACTCCTGTTCTGGGGGCCTGCAGTAGCCGTCCACACACTCGGATGTTCCGCAGCACTCACCGTAATAGGTCGGCTGGTAGATGGATATGCCGCTTGTGAGGCCGGGGTTGGGGTTGGCGGTGCCCGCGCCCGTGGCATCCGTGCCTCCTGTGTTGATGTTGGTTGCCTGGGTGTATGTGCCTGGCACGTATGGCAGCTGGTCACGGTCGCCAGTTGGGCCGTACTGGCAGAGCCTTCCGTCCGGCACGCACTCGTCCCTCCTGCAGTATCCGTCCACGCATGCCGTCCCGTCGCAGCAGTTCCCGTAGTAGGGGGCGTTCGCCGCGAGGTTGGTGAGGGGCGTCTGGCCGTATCCGCACTGCCTGCCCTCGTCAACGCACTGCTCCTCGCACTGCGGGCATTCCACGCAGTATTCCATCTGGTAGCAGTTGACGTTCCTGGTCCTTCCGCTCGTGTCTATGTAAGTGGAGGGCCTTCCAAGCGCGCTGCTTGCGTCCAGGATGTTCCCGTCAGAAGTCTGTATGGTCCTGCCCGTCGCATTGGGATTGTAATACGATGTCCCTCCGGTCTGGTTAATGGTGGTCCCGCCGCACTCGCTTACGCACGGCTTGAACCCCATCACCTGGGCGGTCAGGAACAGCAGGATCAGAATCACTACTATCAGCAGATAAACCGCTATATTGCTTGAGATGTTCATTTGTCCACCGCGTATGCTACTAAAATAATAATTAAAAATGCACCTGCAAGCCCCCGGGCTCATTACTGGCATTAGTGGCGGGGAGGTCTCCCCCCCTTTATAAATGAGGGAATTCCTTCTCTCCGTGCGACCAGAGGTGGGCGATATGCCCGTGGAAGACGAAATAATACATTGGTGGAAGGATGAGAAGGGCGAGCAGCACCGGACCATCCTCAGGATAGAGAGCGAGGACCCCCAGAGCTCCAACGGATTCCCAAGGGACGGGGTGATAACGATAAGGGTGGCGAACACCACCGGGACGGCGGCGATGAAGCTGAGCCCGGACGAGGGGCTCAGGCTTTCCAACCAGGTCCTTACTATAGCCAAGGAGCTGTTGAACAGGAAAAGGAAAATGTGGCGGGAGAGGGACTAGAAGCCTCCGGTTGCCTGTTCCCGGTTCCGGGATGCCGCACTAGCTCTCGCACTCGTGGGTGTTCATGTTGCAGGCTTCCCAGCTCCTGCAGTCCGAATTGGAGTTGCAGTACCCCGCCTTCGGGACGCATTTGTGCGTCGCGGTGTAGCATACCTCCCAGTCGTTGCAGTCGGAGGTCACGTCGCAGAAGCCCGGCTTGGGCTTGCAGGTGTGCGCCCTCGCGGTGTCGCAGTACTGCCAGGTGTTGCAGTCCGCGTCGTGGCCGCAGTATCCCGGCCCGGTTATGCACCTGTTCGTCTCCCTGTTGCACGCCTGCCAGTTCGAGCATTCCGAGTCGCTTATGCAGAAGCCCTCCCTGGATTCGCAGAAATGGGACCTGGCGTTGCACTCCTGCCATCCCTCGCAGTCAACGTCGTCGTTGCACCTGCCCTGGAAGGGTATGCAGACCTTCTGCGCCACCTCGCAGCCCTCCCAGGAGCTGCAGTCGTAGTCGTTCTCGCACCTTCCGGGAACGAGGGAGCACCTGGGGGATTCCGCGTCGCATGTCTCTATCTCGGCCCTGCAGTCCGCCGCCGAGCCGCAGTATCCGGAGAGCGGCTTGCACGCGCCGTCCGTGCCGCAGGTCTGCCACCTCACGTCGCAGTCGTATGGCTGGGAGCAGAAACCGGCCTTCATTGCGCAGAGATGCGAGCTTGTGTTGCACAGCTGTGTCGGGGCGCAGTCCGCGTCCGCGGCGCAGTATCCCGACCTCGGGGCGCACGCCCCCTGGTAGCAGTACTGCCAGGACTGGCAGTTGGAGTCATCTGAGCATCCGGTGGGGGCCGTGCTTTCCTCCCCCGCGCACCCGAACATAAATAGCATAGCCACGAACAAACCCGCCAGGATGAAGTTGCGCATTTTCACACCTTTTGTGATGAATACGCGCAAAATCATTAAAAACTAGAGTCTTTTGACCACTTTCAGCAATTCGGAGAAGCTCCGTATCCGGGCGTCCGCCTCTCCTTTCTCCCCTGCGTACGGGCCCTGCATGATGCGTATCGTGTATATGCCGGCCTTCTTCGCCGGGAGGATGTCGGAATCCTCCCTGTCTCCGACCATTATGCATTCGGAGGGGTGCGCCTTTATCTCGGAAAGCACCTTTTTGAAGAAATTGGGGCTCTTTTCCTCCCCGATTTCCCCGGAAACGAAAACGTCCTCGAAGAATAGGTGGATTCCCATGCGGATTAGCTTGTCCCACTGCTTAACCGCGTCCCCGTTGGTCGCGACGTACAGCTTGTAGCCCCTCTCCTTCAGCTCCATAAGGGCCTTGGGGACCTCGGGGTAGGGCTGGATTGAGGACTTGGTGTTGTGGTAGGCGGCTACCGCAGCCGCGACGTAGCGGGCCGGCCTCTTCACCCCCATCCTCTTCAGAAGGAGGTCGAAATGGTTGGAGTAATTCGAGCCCTTTTCTTTTATGAGCCTCTGCAGCCCCCTGTAAATCTGCTCCTCCGTGGCGTCCAGCCCGGTCTCTATCATGGCGCGGATTGCATTTCTTCTCGCCAGCTCCGCGAACTCGGCCGTTGGGAACAGGGTGTTGTCAACATCGAAGAATATGCAGACCTTCATCAGGAAGGATGGGGAAGAATATCTTTATATATTGTTCTCTGGGAAATCTCTTCTACTCTTTTGAACGGTGAGTTATTGGGAGCAAGACCAAGGAAATGGAAGAAGAAGGGCCGCATGCGCTGGAAATGGGTAAAGAAGAAAAGGCGCAGGCTCAAGAAGAAGATGAAAAGGAGAGTTGGGGAGCTCTAGATAAGGCTCTTCGCCAGTTTTTCATATTCCTTCACGAGAGCCTCGGCTTTGGACCTTAACTGGGTTTCCAGCCGGAAAAACCAAGCAGGAACTCGTAC
>JAXDAS010000010.1:0-2535 GCA_034679605.1 Microcaldota archaeon | reverse complement strand
TCTCGCGCGCACGGGTGAACTCGCCCTTGAGCGCATGCTCCATCATCTCCTTTATCTCCTTCGGCCGCGCCCTCCCCGCAATCCTATAAACGATTTCAGGGGTAATCTTTTTCGAATGGATGGAAGCGCCTTGCAGCGTATTTATCGCCTTCCTCATGTCCCCCTCGGATACGTAGAAAATTGCCTCAAACGCCCCCTTCTCGACATCCAGCCCCTCGTGCTTCGCAATCTTCTCCAGCATTTTATGGACGTCCGAGTCCTTCAGGGGAACGAACCTGAAGATGGCGCACCTGCTCTGTATGGGTTCTATTATCTTTGAGGAATAGTTGCAGGAAAGTATGAACCTCGTCTGCCCGGAATAGATCTCCATCGTGCGCCTCAAAGCGTGCTGCGCCTCCGGGGTCAAAGCATCCGCCTCGTCCAGGAACACCACCTTGAACGGGATGTCGCGCAGGGAAACGCTCCTCGCGAAATCCTTTATCTTCCCGCGCACAACGTCTATCCCGCGCTCGTCCGAGGCATTCAGCTCAAGGATTTTCCCCTCCAGCTCGTCCCCGTACAGCTCGTGGGCAAGCGCGAGCGTGGCCGTGGTCTTGCCCACCCCCGGCGGCCCCGCAAAGAGGAGGTTCGGCATGTCCTTCTTCTGGGCGAATGCCTCAAGCGTCCTAAGGTTGTTCTCCTGCCCGGCGACGTCCTTGAGCCTTTTCGGGCGGTATTTCTCGGTCCAGGGAAGAAGTTCATCAGCCATGTGAAAACCCCAGTAGGGTTTGGGGGACGTAGTATTTAAAGCGTTTCCAGCCGAATATGCCAGTGAAGTGATTATTATGGACAGGGTCAAGACCGGAATAGCTGGCTTGGACGAGGTGCTCAACGGGGGAATACCCATAAGGAGGCACGTAGCGGTGTACGGGGGGCCCGGCGCGGGCAAGTCGTCCTTCTGCTTCGAATACCTTTACAGGGGCGCGCAGATGGGCGAGAACGGGGTGTACATCTCCCTCGAGGAGACCCCCGAGGACTTCCTTTCCAACATGTCCAGCGCCTTCTCGGGCTTTGCGGACATGGGCCAGCTCGTTAAGAAGGGGAACCTGGAAATCGTGAAGCCGGACAAGCTCGAGCTGGAGTCCATCGCCGAGGTGCTGGAGGAGGCGATCAGCAAGAACGACGTGAGGCGCGCGGTCATAGACTCCGCGACCATGATAAGGATGTCCTTCAAGGACATTTCCGACTACAGGCAGACCATATTCGAGTTCTTCTCCCTGCTCAGGAACCTGGACTGCACCGCGCTGATGGTGGTGGAGGCCCCGGGCCAGGACCTCGCGACCACGGGCTTCGAGATAGAGCATTTCGTCATGGACGGAATCATAAACCTATACAACCTGGGGAAGGGCGAGACCAGGGTGAAGGCGCTGGAGGTCTACAAGATGAGGGGGACCGACCACGTGAGGGACAAGGTCCCGTACAAGATAACCCCGGACGGGATAAAGGTGTACGTCGGGGAAAAAGTGTTCTGAGTGGGAAAGATGGACGACAGGCAGAAGGAGGCGGCCTTCGCGCTCTTCCTTTCACTGATGTTCGCCGTTGCGGCGGTGTTCCTGAACCTTTTCGGGCTCGGGGAGCAGCCGCTATACTCTTTCCTCGCGCTGCTCTCCTCCGCGGTTTTGGGGTATCTCATCTCCCTGAAGGGCGGGGAAGTTGGGCTCAGGCCCCTCCACGCAGCAATCTTCCTTCTCGCGGCGCTCTTCATCGCGGCGGTGAAGACCGGGCTCGGCATGATGATAATGCCCACGCTAGCGTTCCCGATGGCCGCGGTGCTGCTGCTCTCGTTCATGGGCCCGCTGAGGGCCTCGCTCTTCAAGAAGAAATAGCCAGGTGTGCGAATGTACGATCACAAGAAGGTTGAATCCGAGATTCTCAAGTTCTGGGAGAAGGAAGGCACCTACGCGAAGGTGAAAGGGAGCCGCTCCTCGGGGGAGCCCTACTACTTCTGCGACGGCCCGCCCTACGCGACCGGGCAGATACACCCCGGCACCGGGTGGAACAAGTGCGCGAAGGACGCGGTGTGCAGGTACTGGAGGGGCAAGGGGAGGAACGTCCGCGTGCAGCCGGGCTACGACACCCACGGCCTTCCCATAGAGGTCAAAGTGGAAAAGGAAATGGGAATCAGGAACAAGCGGGAGATAGAGGAGAAGGGGATAGAAAAATTCATAGGGCACTGCAAGGAGTTCGCCACAAAATACATCGGCGTGATGGGCGGCCAGTTCCGGTCCCTGGGCGTATGGATGGACTGGGAGACCCCCTACATCACGTACAAGGACCCGTACATAGAATCCTCCTGGGGCACCATAGCTAAGGCGCACGAGAAGGGCCTCCTTAAGGAGGGCGTGTACGTGCTCCCATACTGCTACAGGTGCGAGACCACCATGGCGAATTACGAGCTGGAGTACGGGGACGAGACCGACCCCAGCATCTTCGTCAAGTTCCGCATAAGGGGGAAGGACAACGAGTTCCTTGTCATATGGACTACGACCCCCTGGA
>JAXDAS010000009.1:0-3399 GCA_034679605.1 Microcaldota archaeon | reverse complement strand
GGGCGAGCTCGAGGGGCGCGGCAACCGCCGCGGCGGGCGGGGCCTCGACGGGCGCAGCTGCCACGGCGGGCGCTGCGGCAACGGCGGGAGGGGCGCGTACGGCCGCTCCCGGAGTCCAGCCCAGCTGTTCCGCGAAGAACCTGTCCCTCACGTGCTGCCTGCTCTTGTAGGTGTGGTCGACGTTTCCATCCTCATCAAGCCTCTGGACGTGCAGTTTCCTGAAGTTAGCTGGGGTCGAGGCGTAGCCATAGACCTGCGCGTACACCTCCTCTATTGGAAGGTTGCTAAGATTCATCCCGTCTATGGAAATCCTGTACCTCCTTCCGTTGCGCTGGTTGAGGTATTCGAAATATGTTTCGCCCTCCGGAACTTCCACCGGCCCGCCTGCGGCAACCTGCTGCACCGGGACCACCGCGGTCTCGGCGGGTATGGGCGTGGGCTGCGGAAGCCTCGCCTGCATCGGCGCCGGGGGCGTCGAGGTCCCTCCGGGGCCGTATGCGACATAACGCTGCCCTGTGAAGATGAATAGCACGTCGTCCATCGAGTTTGTGCATAGATACCTTGCGGCGCCGTACGTTGCCGCGAGGGCCTCGGGCGGCTCTCCCCTCGCCGCCATGGTGTCGAGGAGGCGCTGCTGCCTCTCGTTCCATGTATTAAGTATGTTCTCAAGCTCCCTTGTGTGCCTGCTGCTCTCTTCCTCATTCACGACATCGGAGAGGCTGCGGGAGATGTTCGCCATGAGCTGGACCATCTCCTCGATGTTCTCATCTATTTTCTTGCGCTGTATGTTCGCGCTGCGGGTGTTGCCCTCCCGCTCGTCGCGCTCGAGCCTCTGCACCCTCTTCGAGTTGTCCTCCTCGAGCTCGAGGAGCTCCCTGTACCACCTCATCACGGTGCGGTAGCTGGTTGAGTATTCCGGAGAAAGCACGGGCACTTCCTCGGGGGCGCCCGTCACGGGCGGCGCGGCTGCGACCGCCGCCTGGATTCCCTCCAGGCTCAGCGACTCTTGGATGAGCCTCTGCTGCCTTTCGTATTCCTCGCGGGTCATGCGCTCCCCGCCCACCTCGACCATTTCCTGCTGGGGCGCCTGCGGCGCCGGCTGGGTGCGCTGCGGCACGGGCTGCGCCTGCGGAATCATGGCCTGCAGGTCCTCGCCCGCATGCCTCGCGGCCTCCTCGTCCGCGGCTATCTGCGCGAGCTCCTCCCTCACCTGGTCGAGCTGCGCGAGCGCGTCCCTTCTTGCGCTCCCGCCGAGCCCCCTTGCGGCTTCCACGGCCGCGTCAATCTTTTCTTTCATCACCGAGGCGAAATCCTGCCTCCTCTGCGAATTGGCATGCATCTCCTCGAGCAGCGCAGGGAGCTGGCCCTGCTGTATGTCCATGCGCTCCTGCACCGGGCAAGCTGGGTCGTTCGCGCGGCTGAGCAGCCTCACGCGCTCCTGCTCCATGCTCTCGTTGTCCGCCTTCAATGTGCAATAAGAATTCCAGGAATCGATGACCTCAAGGACGACCTGCGGAACCTCTACCTGCCCCCTCCCCCTTCCAGAACCCGATGCAGAAGCCATAAGTACACCGCATATACTCCTACATACGATATTTATAAATCTATTGGGTGAGGAAAAATGTTTTCAAATGGTGTGGGGAAAAATGTTTGTTGTTATCTCTTCGGCTTTTGGGCCAGGGGGTTGCCGAAAATCAGGATGAACACAAGCACTGCCGCGATCACGAGCGCGAGCCAGAAAAGGTAGTCCGGCACGCCGGGTATCATCTGCGAGGGCGGCCGCTCCGCGGGTGCTGAACGCGGTGGCGTGAACTCGAACTCCGCCTCGCCGTATTCGCCCGTGGTCCGCTCGTAAGCGGCGAGCGTGTAAGCGCCCGCCTCGCCCACTGAGAGGAAGCCGCTCGCGGCGCCGTTGAAATCCTGCACGTCCGTGACCATCACCTGCGTGTCGCCCCTCTTGAGGGTGAGCTGGAGATGGCCGCCGCTGACGTCCATCTGCTGCACCGAATACCTCACCGAGCTGGAGCCGGGTATCTGGGACGCGTAGACCATTATCTCCGCGGACAGGATTGAGAGCGAAAGCAGCAGCAGCAAAAGGCCCCTCATGACCCTAATCCGAAGGCAAGTAATAAAAATCCTCCGGCGGGGCGACGTCTGCGGTGGCACCCCGGCTTAGAAACACATATTTACATCTTTAACCATAAGGTTTAAATATAACCTCATACATACATATTACCATGGATAGACACCTAAAATCACAGGAACTCAAATTCGATTCGCTTGGCAAGCCGGCCAGGCCCATGCCCGATGTGAGGCCGGAGGGCAGGTATTCCATAAGGCGCATGGTGCGCGTGTCCCTCAGGGAAATCGACGGCTCCGAGCTGTTCGGAAAGGCCGCCCTGACCCTGGGGGCCGACGGGAAGCCGGAGAAGCTTAAGGTGAGGGGCGGCCTCCTGCCCATCGGAAATGTGCTTGTAGCCAGGTCAAGCAGCGCGGAATACCTCCTTACGCTTGAAAAGGACGGCAAAGAGCCAGGGATGAGGAGCATACTCAACAAAAACGGCATATCGCTGGTTTGGGAATTCGGCATCTCGGGCGCGATGCGGATAAGCGGGGACCAGAAGGAAAAGGAGGACCCGGACAGCTGGGCCGACGTGATTGCTGAAGGAGAGCTCGATGAGCTCAGGTCCGAGCTCGAGGGGGTGCTCAGCGGCAAGGCAAGCGCGCTCACCAGGAAGGAGGTGCTCGGCGCCAGATTCAAATTCACCGACGGGAGCGAAGTTGAGGGGAAGGTGCTCTTCGGGGAGGGCGCCTCCATTCAGCCCGGCTGCATAAAAAGCGAGTGGGAGAAGGGGAAGGCCAGGCTCGTTGACGCGCTGAGGGTGAGGGGGGAGGCCGGGAGGATGGGCTGCTTCATCATAAAGGGGAACCTGCAGTGCGTCGCGGACATAAGCGCCGCGTTCACGGATGTGGCGAAAAATCCGCAGGCGTTCGTGGCCGAGATAGGCGGCCAGAGGTACTCCGGCGTGATGGCCTGAGCAATTGCCTTTTATATTTTGCCTTGCTAAACCCCATTGTGGGATTATGAATGATAAATTGAAGCTAGCGGCATTCCTCGCCCTGTTCTCCGCGCTCTCGTTCCTGTTCTACACGGTGAACCTCTCGTACATAGTCGGTTCGCAGGAGCAGAGCTTCACGATGTTCCAGTTCGTTGGCCCCGTGGGCGGCGGAATCCTCGGCCCCGGGCTCGGCGCCGCGATTGCGGTCGGCGTGGATTTCGCAGCGAAAATTATCCTGGGCAAGATGTCATGGGACCTCGTGGGCTTCATAAGGCTCTTCACGGTCGCGGCCGCCGCGCTGTGCTTCGGCATGGTGAGGGAGAAGAGGTGGGCCGGAATC
>JAXDAS010000008.1:0-5576 GCA_034679605.1 Microcaldota archaeon | reverse complement strand
GTCGCCGGGCCCGAAGGAGGTGCCGCTCTTTTCAAGAACCCCGACCACGCGGTATTTCTGCCCGCCCAGCTCGATCATGCTGTTCGTGCGTATCTCCTCGTCCCCAAAAGTGTCCTTTGCGAGGCTGTGGCCTATGACAGCGACGCGCCTGTCCCCGGGCTGGAGGAACCTTCCCTCCCCTATCTTGATGCTCGTGGTCTCGGTGTAGCCTTCGGGCTCCACGCCCATCAGTGACGTGGTTATCCTCTGGTCGCGGAACTTCATGTCAAGGTTGGTCATGATGACCTTGGTGGCGAGGTGCACGCCCTCTATCCTTTCTATTTTCTCCGCGTCCCTTTCGAAAAGCTTGCCTAGCGTGGGGCGGAGGTTCACTGTGCCGCCGCCAACCCCGCCCTCGAGGCTCACTGGCGAGATTATGATTGTCTTGGGGCCGAATGCGGAGAGCTGGTCGGAAACCGAGGAGCGGAGGCCGTCCGCAAGCCCGACCAGCACTATGACTGCGGCGACGCCCACCACTATGCCCACTATCGTGAGCCAGGTGCGTACCTTCTGGTGCATCAGGTTCCGCATCGAATACGAAACCATGTCTTCGGTTTTCATCGGATTGCCCAGGCTCCCGGGCCGGCCTCAACGGCCCGCGGGTTTCTTCCTCATTTTGAAATACCAGTAGCCGACTATCAGGGCAACGACCCCCAGCAAGAGGAGCGTCCCTGTGCCGTCCCCGGCCTGCGCGGGCGCCTCGACCCTTATGACCACGGGCTTTGTCTCGGTTATGCGGGCGCCGGATGCGTCCTTGTACGTGACTTTTACGGTCGCGTCATAGTTGCCCGGGGCGAGGTTGCCCACCTGTATTTTGTACTGCACGCTGGAGAAGTCGTCCTTGTCAAGGCCGCCGATGTACTGCTCCGGCTGGACGGTGAGCAGTGTGAGCGCGTCGCTCTCAAACCCTACCGTCACCCCCTGTATGGAATAGGAGCCGAGGTTGGATACGGTCACGGAAAGGGTGTGCTGCCCTCCGGATGTGAGCGGGGTGGGGTTCGCCTCGAGGAAAACGCCCACTTCCGAATCGGACTTAACGCTGAGGGGGATTGTGATTATGCCCTCGCGGTTCTCGCCCTTCTCCACCCAGGAGAGGGACGCCTGCACGCTGTTGGTGCCTGGCGGGAGGTTCGCGACAAGCGGGATGGAAATGGTCTTGGATTCGCCTTCCGCGAGGCTGCCGATTTCCACCTTGTTTATGCCGCGGAGGACTACTGCGGAATCCGCGAAGGTGAGTTTCAGGTCATTCACCTGGTCGCCCATGTTCGTGACGACCATCACAAGGGTGTCGTCATTCCCCGTCACTATTGGCGCGGACTGGGAGAAGCGGAAATCCCCCTCGCCCTTCTTAACCGTGACTGGGATTTCGGCCGTCTCGGTATGCCTTTCGCCCACCTCGTCCGAATAGCTTATTTCCATGGAGAGTTTTGTCGCGCCATCTGATGCGCCGCGGGCGTCAATCGTGATGGATTCCTGCGCGGAATCTGAGACCTCGCCGAAATAGAGGTTGTCCTTGTTCAGGAAGCCTATCCCCGCGTTTCTGATGAAGACGCGGAGGTCGGACGCCTTCCCCCCCGCGTTTGAGATGGTTATTGTTTCCTCGGTCATGTCCTCCAAATTTTCGCTGCTCAGGGAAACGGAAAGGATGGGCTTTTTCACCACCTTTATGGGAATTGTGGCGATTTTCTCCACCTGCTCGTACTTTTCTCTGGAAACCCCGGTGGAAGGGTTGTAATCATAGGTCTTGGTGGTCCCCTTCGCCTTTATCTCGATTGTATATACCCTGCTTTCCAGGGTGGGCGAAGATTGGAACGGGACCGTGAGCACCGTGGATGAGAGCTGCTCCAAATCCCCGACAGCGAAATCGCGGTTGGCGCCCAGGGAATCCGCGGAGGAGACCCTCACGGTTATCAGCTCAACCGTGTCCGTGGCGGAGGGGTTGGAAAGGGTCACCGTCACGTAGCCGGAGCCTCCGGGCTCTATTGTGTCCGGAGAAACGGCATAATCCGAAATCGAAAGCCCGGCAAACGCATACCCAAACAGCAGAAGCGCAATAAGCGCATATTTCCCATTCATATTTTCTTCACCTTCTTTTTCACACCGAGTTTTTCATTAACTTTGGATTTCATGCCGCCGGCGAGTTCCATGCCCCCGTTGGCGCGAAGCGAGTGCTCCTTGGAGATCTCGTGCTCCACTATCCGGCCGTCCCTTATGCGGACTATCTCGTCCGTGTTGCGGGCGATGTCAGGGTCGTGCGTCACGACCACGAGCGTTTTTCCGTCGTGGTGGAACTGGTTGAATATCTCCACCACCTCCTCCCCTGTTTTTGAGTCGAGGTTTCCGGTGGGCTCGTCCGCGAGAATGACCTCGGGATTGTTGGCGAGGGCGCGGGCGATTGCCACGCGCTGGCGCTGCCCGCCTGAAAGCTCGCCCGGGACGTGGGTGAGCCTGTTGCCCATGTCCAGGGAGACGAGGAGCTCCTCCGCCCTCTTTTCCCTCTCGTATTTCGGGACGTCGTAAATCATCATGGGCAGGGCAACGTTTTCTAGCGCGGTGAGCGATGGGACGAGGTTGAACACCTGGAATATGAAGCCGACTTTTTTGCCGCGGATGCGGGCCAGCTCGTTCTCCGCGAGCTGGGAGACGTCCTTCCCGTCCACGAAAACCTTGCCGCAGGATGGGATGTCAAGGAGGCCGGCGATGTGCAGGAGGGTGCTCTTTCCGCTCCCTGAAGGGCCGAAGATGGCCATGTAGTCGTTCTCGTGGATGGTGAGCGAAAGCTCCCGGAGGGCGTCCACCCGGGACTCGCCCATCCGGTAGAACTTGCACACCCTGTCCAGCTTGATTATCTCCCTGGCCATCAGCCCACCATGTACTTTATGAAGTCCTTCTTCATCCCTGTGCGGAACCATTCCCTGCAAGCCTTAAGAAGATGACGCCCCTTCGGGGTTATTGAGTATTCCCTGCTCTCCCTTTTGTCGCCTGTTTTTTTGCCCCGTACCAGGCCGGATTTCTCCATGAAAGAGAAAAGGGGGTAGATGCGGTTGGGGGTGGCGCTGTGGAAGCCCTCCGCACGCATTATCTTTATCGCCTCGTAGGGCTTCATGGGGGTCCGGCTGATGAGCCAGAGCGTGAAGAGCATCCCGAGCTTTTTGAGCATCACGCGGCTTGCCGCGCCGGGCCTCTGCATGTTCGCGAGCTCTGGATGCGCCTTGAGCACATACGCGGGATGCCTTTTGGGCGGCACAAACATGGATATATCCATAATTGGATATATTTATAAGGTGGGCCGGGGGGCGAAACAAACATGGTTAAATAGGTTTTCACACATAGAGGATTGCATGCCGTTCCTGCTTGAGAGGACTGAAGAATGCGCGAAGAGATGCGTAAGGAGTGCGAGTGAAGCGTCCCTCAGTGAAGTGGAAGGGGGGTATGATTACCCTAAAGAGAGGGGGGATGGTGAAGGTCCGCAGAACTTCGCCAGACATCGCTGCAGCGATGCTGAACGCCTTCCCCCTTCCTCTTGGTGATTGCATGCGGCTGGTGCATCCCCGCCCGGGGCGATGGTTCGACAAGGCGCTCTTCCACACCTCCCAGGGCGTGCTGCTTGAATACATATATATGGGGCAGGTTCCACGCGAAAAAAATCCGAGGACCCTGATGTTCCTGAACGGGATTGCGCTGAGGCACTCGGAATGGAAATCCCAGATGCACCAGTTTCCAAACTGCAATTTGCTGTTCTTCAATGCGCGGGGGCACGGGGAGGTCGGGCTTGGTTTTTCGACCCCGAATTCCTACCTTTCGGACTGCGGGATGGATGCCGCGGAGCTGGCGGCGCACCTGGATTTGCGGAGAATCACGCTGGTTATGCACTCCATGGGCTGCCTCATCGGGACCTGGATGTACAGGAGGGCGATGAGGGGCGGATTTCTGCTGGACAGCTGCGCGCATGTGGATTCGATGGTTATGGTAAGCCCGGTGGTGGGGAACCCATTGGAAACTATCCCGAGAAAGGATATTTCGGTGCCTGTGCTGGAGGGATTGGACGAGGCGCTGCAGAACGGGAGGATGGAGAAGGCGCTCAGGTGGTACGCGAGGCACTTCAAGGAGCTTCCGCTCATGGCTCCGCTTTATGCGGCGTTCAGGGCCGTGACCGGGAGCGGGGTCTCTTTCAGGGAATTCAGGAAATACCTGGAATCCGTGCTGGACGTGAAGAGCGATACGCTCATCACCGCCTTTAGGGCGATGACGCAGACCGGGGACCATATCGGGAAGATGATGGAGAGGCTCAGGATCCCAACGCTCGTGCTCACCGGGGAGAAGGATTTCCTTGTGCAGCCGGTTTCTCTGGAGATATTGAAGGGAAGGCTGATGGATTATGAGATGCATGTGATGGAAGGGGCGACGCATTTCCCGCAGGCGGAGAAATTTGAAGAGTTTAATGGGCATGTTTCTGATTTTATAAAAAAAATCGACGGGAAGGGATAACTGATTTAAATTCTATCCTAAAAATAAGCCGCATCCAATCGACTAGTTGGTGGGTTCTATGAGGGCAAAGGATGAGTTTGGGCCGGAGTATGTGCTGGAAGTTTTTGACGCGAAGACGGGCATGCAGGGGGTAATGGTCATAGATAATACCGCCCGCGGGCCGGGGAAGGGCGGCATGAGGATGGTGCCGGACGTCACCACGGAAGAGGTGATGGGGCTCGCCCGCGCGATGACGTGGAAGAACGCGCTTGCGGATATCCCATTTGGAGGGGCAAAATCGGGGATCAGGTTCGACCCGAAGAGCCCGCAAAAGGAGGCGGCCATACGCGCTTTTGCGGACAAGGTTAGGAAGTTCATTCCGGACCTGTATATCGCCGGGCCGGACATGAACACCACTGAAAAGGAGATGGGGCAGTTCGCGGACCAGATTGGGAACAGGATGGCGACTACGGGAAAGCCGGCGTCCATGGGCGGGCTTCCGCACGAGCTGGGGAGCACCGGGTACGGGGTGGCGCTCTGCATAAGGACCGCGGTGGAGTTCCAGGGGAAAAAATTGGACGGGATGACGGTGGCCATAGAGGGGTTCGGGAACGTGGGGACCTTTGCGATGAAATTCCTTTCGGAATGGGGGGCGAAAATCGTGGCGGTCTCGGATTCCAAGGGGGCAATATATGATGGCAATGGGCTGGATTATGAAGCGCTCATGAAAACAAAGGCGGAGAAGGGGACGGTGACCGCGCACGGTGGCGGGAAGGTGCTTCCCCCTGCGGAGCTGTTCAAGCTGCCCGTGGACATCCTGATTCCGGGGGCGCGGCCGAACGTGATTACGGATGCAAACGTGGGTGATGTGAAGGCGAAGATAGTCGCGGAGGCGGCGAACATACCCATGACATATGAAATAGAGAAAAAACTGATGGGGAAGGGCGTGCTGGTGCTTCCGGACTTCCTCGCGAACGCTGGGGGCGTGATTTCATCCTACTGCGAGACCATGGGATGGGACGAGAAGAGGATGTTCGAGGTCGTGACGGAGAAGATAACCAACAATACCA
>JAXDAS010000007.1:0-7982 GCA_034679605.1 Microcaldota archaeon | reverse complement strand
CATTCCTGCGAATATGTGCGAGATGGAATAGGCGAAGGCGAATGCCGCGATGTAAATTCCTACCTTCGCCGCGCGGTTCTCGCTTTTGGAAAGGTCGGAAACGCGGGCGAGGAGGAGGTTCCACTGGCTGGAGCCAGCCATGCTGGAAAGCGCCCTCCCAGAGATAAAGGCGACGGGCGAGGGAATAAATGCCATTATTGCCGTGCCTGCGGCTGAAACGACGGAATAGATGGATATGAGGACGCGCCTGCCGAGATGGTCGCTAAGCGCGGCGAGCGCTATCCCAAGCAATGCGGCAAGCAGGGTGGCCATCCCAAGCATGAACCCTATGTCCGGGAGGCCGTAGCCAACGCTGTCCAGGTATAATGGGATGGATATGGAAAGGGCTGCGGATGCCATGCCGGAGAGCAGCGCGAATACTAGGGTTTTGTTAAATTCCATCGGAAACACTTCTGGACATCAGAATAAAAATCAGGGGGATTCCTGCGGAGGGCCGCTTTCATTTTTGAGTATGGTCTCATTAAGCTTCTCGAGCAGCTTGCTGAGGAGCCCGTCCAGGTATTTCGTGTTCGAGCCGTCTGACCTTTCGGCTATGAAGGTCGCGTGGAACGCGGGCATCTGAAGGTCCCTTATGGGGCCGTCCGGATTGCGCCCGTTCCTTATGTGGCTCGAGAGAGCGAGCATGTAGTTTATGTATTTGGAAAGGACCCTGAAGTCCCTTATCCTCTCCATGCCCGAGCATACGAGGCAGAACACGCGCTCGTTGGAGACGTTCGCGGCTATGGAGCCGAGCTTCTCTGCGAAGGAATTCATGGAGTCTATCCTCTCCCGGGGCGCGTCCCCGTTTCCGGCATCGGGCCAGTTAAGCCGCGCCCTTATGGAGAGGAGGTACATGGAGCTGAAGAAGGAGCGGACCGCCTCGTGGCCGAGGGGGGCGACGTCCCGGCCGCACACCGAGTTCAGGAGCGGCAGCACGATGTCGTCGCTCGTTCCGCACGCGCGCTCTATTGTCTGGACATAATCGTCTATGAAGCCCCTCATCGAGGCCAGGGGGAGCCAGCAGCGGATGGATTCGTCAAGGTTCCTCCTCCAGGGCGCGCATGGCGGGGAAAGGTTCCGGCGGGGGGCCTCCGAAGAGTCCCTGAGCAGGCTGCGCAGGTGGCCGTCCCTCGCGTTGGCAGCCGCCTTTAACGCATGTATGAGGGGCGTGGAATCCCTCTTGCAGCTATCATCGTTTCCGGGCATGAAAAACATAGGAATAGTGTGGGAGAGAGTTTATAAAACATTATTTCACATCTTCTAACCCTTAAAAACCTTTGCCGGCATAATAAGTACGGTAAAAATGGAGGAGGCAGACCCGGAGCTGGAAAAACTTGGGCAGATACTTGCGGACCCGGACGCAGAGCGCGAGCTCAAGATTGGCCGGCTCGAGGAAGCAGAATTCTTCTCAAAAAGCCCGGAACGGGCGGGATTTCTCCTCAGGTGGTTCCTTGAGGCGAGGAGCCCGGACGCGCACCTGTACTTCGCGGCAAACCAGTCGCTTGGCAGGCTGATAGAGGAAGGGGCAAAATTCCTTGAGGAGGACCTGTGCAGGATACGGGACGCGGCGGAGGGGAAGGACGGCGCCGCAAAAAACCGAGCTTCTGGGATACTGAAGATGATGCGCGGCAGGCTGGAAATGGAGGAGACGCAGCGTTTCAGGAAGTTTCTCTCCGACGAGGCCGTTCCCCGCGAGAAGAAGGCTGCCATGATGGGCTACTCCGATTACATAGCGAGCAGGCGCGAGAACGCGGACGTGCTTGTCGAGTTCCTCACGGGCGCAATGTGCGACGATGGGCTGTTCGGGGTTGGGATTGGCACGTACATCGAAATAAACCAGGGGGGAAAGGGGCTGCACATAACGGACGTGCAGCTGTCCCATATCGGCAGGATGCTCCGGTCGCCTGATGAGGCAACGAGGGAAAGGGGGGAAAGGATGTACAAGGTCGCGGCCTTGCACGTGCCCAGGGGCTTGCTCGAGCATCCGGACATCCCTGAGGGCAAGAAGGTGGAGATGCTGGGGGAGAAAGAGAGGTTCACTTCGGATATGCCCAGGTCGGTGAGCGTGCTGGTGGATTTCATGCTGGACAGCGACCTGTGCAGTGTCAATGAGAGAATCCGGCAGGCGGCAAGGAATACGTTCCAGGGCCTGGTGGAAGGCGGGATTCTGCTCACCGAATACCATATGAAGAGAATTGTCGGAATGATGGTCGCGGACCCTTCCCTGGACATCCTGCAGGCCGAGCAGAGGGAGAACGCATTCTGGATGCTCAGGCAGCTTGTCATGAACGGTTTCGAGATACCGCGGAACCACCAGGGGAGGATGATGAAGGCGGCCGGCGAGGTCTGGCCAAGGGTGAAGGACGAGCCGAGGAAGGAGGAATGGAGGCTGAAAAAGCTCTACGGGCTGAAGGGAATAGAGCTCATACTCGCGGTCTGGCTCGTGGAGCTGAAAGAGGGCAGGAAAAGCGGCTGGCCGTTCAGGCCGGAGGACAGGGCGCTCATAAGCTACGACACCAGCCACGAGGACCGGGAGCTGAGGGACGCTTCGATAAGGGTGGATGCGCTCATAGACGAGATAGACGATGAGATTTCGGCCGTTGAGTCAGCCGCGATGCGGATCGCAGCGGTAAAGAGGGCGAGGGGCCCATACGATGATATCCTCCGGGAGTATGTGAAAAGCCAAGCGCCGGCCGGAGAGGCGGGGAAAGACGCGGTCGAGAAGGTGTTTGCAGAAGCCGAGAGGGAGGCGGACGAGGAGCTCGCGAAAGCCGGGGCGGACGCCCGGCCCGCAGAAAGCAGGAAGGGAAAAATTGAGGTAGCGAAAGTTGAGCCCAGGAGGGTCTCCAGGCCGCCAAGGGCAGACGAGCCGGATTGCGAAATGGAGGTGACGCCCCTTGCGCTCAGCAGGCAGGTGCTGGAAAGGCAGGCTGCTGAAGCGACAAAGGACAAGCCCGGCCTGCCTCCGGAGATTGAAAGGGCGCTGAGGAGAATGGAAAGTGCGAAGGTGAAGAAGGATGGCAAGCCTGCAGAAGAGGCCGGGATGCTCGCGGGCAGGCTCTGGCCGCCAACCGGCGCAAAAAAATAGTAGAGCATTTTTATACCTTCTTTCAGTTATCCAGGCATGAAAAGGAAGGTTCTGATTATAGGGGCGGCGGGCAGGGATTTCCACAACTTCAACACTTTCTACCGGAGCAACCCGAATTACGAGGTGGTGGGCTTCACCGCGGCGCAGATCCCCGGGATTGAGGAGAGGGGCTATCCTCCGCAGATTGCGGGGGTGCTCTACCCGAACGGGATTCCCATCTATTCCGAGGATAGGTTGGAAGAACTAATAAAAAGCAAGGGCGTGGACGAGTGCGCATTCTCGTATTCCGATGTTTCGCACGAGCAGGTGATGCACCTCGCGTGCAGGTGCATGGCGGCAGGGGCGAGCTATGTGCTGCTCGGACCGAACGAGACGATGGTGAAGAGCACGAAGAAGCTGGTGGCGGTGTGCGCCACGCGCACCGGGGCGGGCAAGAGCCCATTTTCGAAGATGCTTTCGAAAAAATACAAGCGGAAATTAGCCATAATAAGGCACCCGATGCCGTACGGAGAGCTGGTGAAGCAGGAGGTGCAGAGATTCGAGAGGATGGGCGACCTGGACAGGGCGAAGTGCACCATAGAGGAAAGGGAGGAGTATGAGGGGCACATACAGAACGGGGCGATTGTCTGGGCGGGCGTGGATTACGAGAAAATATTGAGGAGGGCGGAACAGGAGCACCCGTACATACTCTGGGACGGGGGGAACAACGATTTCCCGTTCTACAAGCCGGATTTGCTCATAGTGGTGGCGGATGCGCTGCGTGCGGGGAATGAACTTATGTATTATCCGGGGGAAGTGAACTTCCGGATGGCGGACATAATAGTGATAAGCAAATACTCGCAGAATAAAAAAGGGGCGAAAATTGTGGAGGAGAACGCGCGCAAGGTGAATCCGAAGGCGAAAGTGGTGAAGGCGGACATAATTCCCAAAATAGATGGGAAAATACGCGGGAAGAAGGTGGTTGTAATAGAGGACGGGCCCACGGTCACGCATGGTGGGATGCCCTATGGGGCGGGATGGGTCGCGGCGAAGAAGGCGGGGGCTAAGATTGTTTCCCCGTACAAGTTTGCGGTGGGCTCCATAAAGAAGACTTATGAGAAATACCCGCACTGCAAGAATGTATTGCCCGCGATGGGGTATTCGGACCAGCAGATGAGCGAGCTTGCGCAGACCATAAAGAAATTGAAGGTGGATTATGTGGTGAGCGGGACTCCGATGAACCTGGAGGGGCTGCTGCACATAGACCGGAAACTGGTGCACGTGAGCTACTCATACACGGAGAAGGAGATGGCGCCTGTGCTTAGGGCGATAGGGAAGGTGCTGGGGGAATAAGAATAGAAGAAAAGGGAAAAGAAAAAATCTATTCGCCGAGAAGCGTCCTTATCTCAAGCGCGTGCTCCTCCTCGTCCATTATGATGTGCCTGACCTTGTGCTCTATGAACTCCCATTCATAGGGAAGCTCGGCCTTGGACTTCTGGAGTTCGGCCATAATGGTGCGGTAGAAATCCACCGCGTCCCTCTCGTCCTTCAGGTTCACCTTGAGGATTTCGGCGTTGCTGGACGCCGCATGGCCCGCGTGCATCTTTATGGATGGGGCGGCGTTCAGCATCTCGAGGCAGGAGCGGAATAGCTCCGCGTGCTTGTGCTCGTCGCCGGCGATTTCCTTGAGCCTCTCGCTGAGGGTGTCCGCGGTTTCGCCTGCGGTGAGCGTCGCATGGCTCAGATATTGGGCCTCCGCCTGGTGCTCCAGCTCCAACGCCTGGTTAAGCAGTTCTATCAATTTTGCCTTTGTCAAAAAACCACCGATTGCATTGGGCGGAGAATATTCATAAATGGTACGGTACGAAAAACGAACTGTGGGAAAGGAAGAGCTGTTTGAGGAATTGGAAGGGGTTAGGAACGGCCCGATGCGCAAAACCATAGAGAAAAGGCTGGCCGAATTCAGGGAGGCGGGGAGGGGCGGGGAGGAACGCTGGTTCTCGGAATTGTGCTTCTGCATACTCACGGCGAATTATACGGCACACGGCGGGATAAAAATACAGAATGAGCTCGGGGCAGAGGGGTTCTGCAATCTTCCTCATCCGGAGCTGGTCGCGCGGCTGAAGGGGCTGGGGCACCGCTTCTACAATATGCGGGGGAAATTCATTGTGGAGGCGCGGGGGAAAAGGGTGAGGGAAAAACTGCGGGAAGTTTGCGGGGGGAAGCTGGAAACCGGGAACCGGAAACTGGAAACCGAAATGCGCGAATGGCTTGTGGAGAACGTGAAGGGCCTCGGGTGGAAGGAGGCGAGCCATTTTTTGAGGAATCTGGGCTATTTCGATTTGGCGATAATAGACCGGCACATACTTGCGGTCCTGAAAAAGTACGGATACATAAGCGGGATGCCGAAAACGCTGGGAAAGAAAAAATATTTGGAAATAGAGGGAATTCTGGATTCTATTGCAAAGAAAGCGAGGATGAGCCAGGGGGAATTGGACCTCTGCCTATGGTACCTGAAAACAGGGAAGGTATTGAAGTGACTATTTGCTTAGCCTGAGCCACTTCATTAATTTGCGGACTTTGGAAATTTTTTTCTTTCCGCTCGGGCTCCTTCCGCCTTTCTTTTTCTTAGGAGCAGATTTCTTCATTGATTTTTTTGAGCTCTTCCTAACACTCTTCCTGGCTGTTTTTCTCTTCGCCATTAACTTCACCTTGCCGAACTGGCTGATGCCACTGCATTCTGGACTCGGTGAAGGAGTTCCTCAAGCGAATGCGGACTACGTTCCTTGCCCATTCGCTCGCTTTAAAGGTTATCTCCTTCGCGCCATCAAGAGCACAACAAGAGGGGGTTACCTGTGGTGAGTTATAGTCCAGACACCACATTATTGGGCGACCGCCTGTTGGAGGCCTTGACGGACACATCCTTTCCAGGACAACCGAAATGCCCCAAACAGGGGCATCAGCAGGAACGGTTAGATGAGAAATTATATAAAGATGCCTACGCAATCCAGCGTAGGACAAAAACTGCAACAATATTGCACGCTATTCGTAATGGAGCGCCTCGACCGCCGGGACCTTTGAGGCGTTGAGGGCGGGTATGAGGCCGGAGATTACGCCCACTACCACGGAAAAGAGGAAAGCAAAGGATATCTGGGAAACGCCCAGGATGTAGGGGACGCCGAATGAGCCTACTGCCAGAAGGGCGAGATAGCCAAGGGCGAGGCCAAGGAGGCCGCCTCCAGCGCCTATGAGGGCGCTCTCTATCACAAAAATGAGGAGAATCGTGTTGCGGGTGGCGCCTATCGCCTTGAGCACGCCTATTTCCCTCCTGCGCTCAAGGACGCTCATGAACATCGTGTTGGAGATGCCTATCCCGCCCACGAATGCGGAAACCGCGGCAATCGCGAGGAGGAAAAGGTTCAGGAGGTCCATCACGGTGCCCACCATCTCCATTATGAAGGCGGGGGTGATGACGGAAAAATCCTTGTCCTCGAGGGAGACGCGGTGGGCGTTGGCGAGCTGCCTCTCCACCTGGTCCGCGACCTCCTCGGGGTCGTAGCCCGGGCGGATTTTTATGTATATGGAGAAGATCTCTCCGGGAGCCAGATAATCGGCGAGAAGCTTGTTGCCCTGGTCATAGGGCAGGAAAATTGTGGAATCGTCCTGCTGGCTCAGGGAGGTGCCTATCCTTTTCAGCACCCCGACAACGCGGTAAGGCTCCTCGTTGATGTAGAGGGTGTTGCCAACCGCGACGTTCTCATCGTCAAACATGAGGTTCGCGGCATCGTTCCCCAGGACGACTACCTTTGTCTCGCTGTCCTTGTAATACCTGCCCTCCTCAATGGTGAAATAATCCCCGAACGCGTCGAATATCACGCTCTCGCATGGGTAGATTGCGGTGGCTATCTCGGCCTCACGGAAACGGAGGGAGGCGCGGCCGTAGTTCATGCGCGCGGTCTCCTCCACGGCGGGGACCCTCCTTATGTAGTCTATGTCACGGTCGTACAGCTTTCCGGTCGTGCTCATTGAAAAGCCGGAGGAGCTGGCGAGCTTCTCCATGTTGAAGGGGACCACAAATATCATGTCCGTGCCGAAGGCGTCCATCTGGCTTTCTATATCAACGCGGACGCCTTCCCCTATTGACATCAGGGTGACTATTGTGGCTATTCCGAGAACTATCCCCACAATTGTGAGCGTGGAGCGGAGATGCCTTATCTGGAGGTTCTTGATTCCGTATTTGGTTATCTCCAGGAGGTCCATCTAATCATTCCTCATCGCTTCCACCGCGGGGATCTTCGCTGCGTTCCTTGCCGGGATGTAGCCGCCAAGCATTCCCACGCTCATCGCTATTATGAACGAGATGAGGACCGTGGGGATGGAGGGGGTCGCGTTTATGTCGAAAATTGAAAGGAATAGGACCACTATTATGCCGAAAATGACTCCGATTACTCCGCCCACGAGGCCAATCATCGCGGCCTCCACGAGGAAGAGTCGCTCTATCTGCCAGTTCTGCGCGCCCACGGATTTCAGGACGCCTATCTCCTTTGTGCGCTCCATCACGCTCACGAACATCGTGTTGGAGATGCCCACTCCTCCGACCACAAGGGCGATCCCCGAGACGGCGCCCAGGAATAGTGTGAGGGTCCCGAGGATGGAATTCACCTGGTCTTCTATGAATTTCGGGGTTATGAGGGTGAAATCCTTGTCATCGAGGGGGACCTTGTGCTGCGATGCGAGGACAAACTCTATCCGGCCCGCCACCTCCTCGGTGTCGAAGCCCTCGTCCACTATCACGCGTATCCCGTTGATTTCCCTTTCCGCGAGGGCATCGCCCGCGAGCTCCCTCCCGTCCTCGTAAGAGACGAAAACAGAGCTG
>JAXDAS010000006.1:0-3011 GCA_034679605.1 Microcaldota archaeon | reverse complement strand
CAGCAGATTTATATATAACCGTTCCGTAATTGTCCCCACGTGATGATAAGAGGTATTACTGAGCCTTCGGGCGATGAAGACAAGAGGGTCGTCTGATTCCAACTTACCTCCCCCGCGTTCCACCATTCGCTACGTTTAAATACTTTTTTCGGCATAATAGGGAAGGGGGGAGCATATGCAGCTGCAATATGGAAAAACAGGAACAGAACCTCATTCTCGCAGGTCCGAAAAACCGAAAAGGAAAAATGAATTCGAGAAGGCGCGTTTCCGCAGGGCGCTCGCAGTCGCAGCCGCGGCCATCTTTTCGGTCCTTCCGATGAAGACGGGCCTCGCTCAGGCCGATGAAACCCAGAACGCGCAGTTTCAGCGCGTGGGCCAGGCAGATTCCACGCCATCCGGCGCCTCCTCCCAGTCCCCTTCGGATGCCGAGGCAGGCACCGCCATCCCTGAAAATGCGGATTCTTTTGCAAGGCTCCCCGACGCCCCCGCAAACCCGGCCGGGCAGGGCGGAGAGGAAAACGTCCAGCCCCCCGATGACCGCCTCTTCTTCACCAATTTCGAGTTCCAGCCCATGGGTTCGCCGCGCAGCGTGTACGACGACCCCGCAGCGAGGCTCATCCTTCCCGAGGGCCTTGTGCGCAACAGGGGCATCTCAAGCAACGACTGGGACATGGGCGGCGCCCTCATAAGCAACGAGGCCGGCATGGGCATCCGCGCGCACGCCAGCTGGAGGGACATCGTAACCATGCACGCGGGCAACGCCTGGCTCAACGGCCTCGCGGTGCCTTTCGGCGGCGTGCTCGTGAGCCCTGAGGCGAACATCTGGAGGTTCGGCTTCAGGTATTTCGGGACACTCAACGGGGTGGGCAACCTCCCCTCGTATTTATTTTCGGCGCACACCGCCGCGTTCAAGTTCTCCTTCCCCTTCCGGCTGGATTCCTCAGACGAATCGAGGGTGCTCAGGCTCAACTTCGGGATGAGCGGAGGGGGCGCCTTCGACTACCCCAACTTCATGGACTACCATTTCAACATGGTGCCGGGGCTTTCCCTGCGCCTCGGGGGCTACCCGGACTCCCGCTTCAGCTACATCCTCTATGCCCTCGCCACCTTCCCGTTCTGCGCCCCGACGCCGCAGGAGACCGCCTACATCGGCAGGTTCCAGCCCTTCTTCCAGCACGCGGAGGTCGGGTTCAACGCGCACATATTTGAGGACTTCAACATAGGCGCCTTCGCCCAGTTCGGAGGGCTCGACAACGTGTATGCTTTCAGGGGCTCCTGGGACTGGGACGTGGACGGAAAGGTGCACGGCCTCCTTTTCCTTGAGCTGGGCGCCGACCACCGCACCGGCCCGTTCGAGGAGGTCTTCGGCCCGTTCCTCGGGATAGGCGCAAGGATCACCTACGGGGGGGAGAGCATGAACTCCACCAACACTTCCGTCTATTCCAACAGGGGCAACTTCAACCTTCAGGACGGCACCAATTCCCCTCCGGAAGCCGGAATGTACGGCTTCGGCCGCTCCGGGGACCCGGCCTGGGACATCCCGGTGGACCGGGCGAAGGGCCGCATCCTCTCGTCCTCCGGCTTCGAGGATTTCGCCGCCTCCTATGCGGGCGCTTCTTTCGAAGAAAAGCTGAAGGTCGCGCAGTTCCTCACCGCGTTCCTGGGGCAGGTCGCATATGCGCACGGTGTCCCGGACGCCCTTTTCGCGGGCGACATCTTCAATCCCGAGCTGGAGCGCGTCGCCTCGGCCTCCCTTGACGACATCATGGGATGGATGAGGTCCTACATCAACTGGTACAATACCCACGGCTCGGGCGACCAGATGCCCGAGGAGCTCAGGAGCGGAATCGCGGTCTGCGCCGGAATCCACTGGCTCGCCGCGAAGTTCTTCTCCGAAAACGGCATACCCGCCGCGGCGGTCGGCGGCATCAACACGGACGGCGGGCCGCACGTGGTCACTGTCGTGAGGCACGGAGGGGAATACATCCTCGTGGACTATGGGAAAACCTACAGGAACAGGGACTACTGGTCCCTGATAAGGCAGTATGGGATGGAGAGGGGCATCCCGAACTTCCGCATGTACCTCTTCGGCCCGGACTTTTTCGACGGCGTGGTGCTCACGCCCGAGGGGCGGCTCATGGAGGCCGTGATGGGCCTGGACAACGAGCAGATAACACGCGGATACGTGCTGGACCTGGAGCAATAACAGTTTCCGGCAGTAATATAAGCCTTCCAGCGCCTATCTGCGCATGGTGGAGCAGCTGGTGGCGGTCGGCATCGTGTTCATCGTCCTTGCGTGGCTTGTGCAGGCGTATTTTGCATTCTCCGCAAAGAAGGGGAAGCCCGTTGGATTGCACAACTTTTTCATAATATTCTATGCGATGGGCTCGCTGGTCCTCGGGCTGGACGGATACATGTCCAACTCCCACGTGGTGATGGCCGGCAATCTGCTTGCCGCATTGTTTTCCGCCGTTGCGTTCTATCTAATTAGGAGTAAATAGTGGAATAGTGTGTATTTATAAACCCTAGCGCAGTAATATAAATGCAAGCCTGCAAATAAAACTGGAGGTTTGCCAAGCATACCCTCCAAATGCTTGTCGCCGAAAGGTTTTCCCGGCCAAACCGGGGGGGTTTTTCGGCATCCTACTCATTTCAACCTCATCAGTTCGGCGGTCAACGGCGGCAATTTCCTCAGTTCATTTATCACGAAATCCGGCTTCACCAGCACGGCCCTCCTGTCCACCCTGACCATGCCGCCCTTCGCCTCCCCGTCCACCCTGTCCTTCTGCCCGTATATCGCATGGCAGGTCCTTATCCCGAGCTGCTGCGCCCCGTACATGTCGCCGTCTATGCTGTCCCCTACCATCAGCACATTGTGCGGCTTGGCCTTGAGCCTTTCCAGCGCAAGCTCGAACGGCGCGCGGTGCGGTTTCATCTCGCCCGTGTCGTCCCTTGTGACAACAATGTCAAATTTTCCCTCCAGCCCAGCAAGGAGAAGCCTCTGCCAGGCC
>JAXDAS010000005.1:0-9169 GCA_034679605.1 Microcaldota archaeon | reverse complement strand
ATTCTGAGGAGCTTTATCGCATCCCGTCGTATTCCCAGCCGGATAATCAGGCTCCTGTCCAATCTCGTTTCCAAAGTATTGTGCGGGGTGCTCATGTCGAAATCCATATGGCACCGCATCATCATCCTCAGGTTGTCCCCGAACCTTGAGACCCCGTCATCGATGAGCCTCGTCCCGCCCACGAACCCCCAGTGGTGGTGCGTCACCGCCCTATATTCGTCATCCCGCTTCATGCTCGAATATCTCAATACGGTCTCCGCTGCCCTTTCCGAAGCCTCTTCAATGTCCCCGCCCACAAACCTGAACCTCACATCCAGTTCCTGCGGCCTCGCGCCTTTAGGCGCCATAGGATTCCCAAAGAAAACGGTGACCCCATTCTTGTCACCCTTCAGGAACACGAAGAAATTGGATTTTGAGCTTCCGATTCCCCTGTTGAATATGAACTCGTCATCCTTCACTATCGGCAGCGCCTTCCCCTTTTCCCACAGCCCCGCCGCCACCAGCCTCTCCGCCATCCTTCTCTCGTTCACGACCCCGAATCCCGCCGCCACCAGCCTCTCCGCAAACTTCACAGTGAACTCGTGGTTCTCCCTCCTCTTCAAATCAGTCGCTCCGGCGGAGAAGCCCCTCCACTCGCGCTTCTCCTCTCCGGCATTATTTCGTAAGTTTCTGTTTTCCGGGGGCATACTATTATTTCTATTATAACATATTTAAACCCCCACAATACCTATATAATCCTAACCGCACATTTCTCCCCCATGTTGGTTCTTGCAAGGGGAGAGAGGTTCAACGCGAACTTCTTCTACAATTCCGGGGTGGACATGGACAACTCCTTCTTCATAAGGGACGGCGAGGAGCGCACCCTTTTGGTTTCCAAAATGAACAAGGATTATGCAGAGGAGAAGTTTATCGGAGAAGTTATTTCATTCGAAAAAGACCCCCTGAAGGAAATAGAGAAACTCTCCCGCGGAAAGAAACTGGAAATGGATTTCCGCGGTATCTCCGCCCACTTTTTCCAGAAAATCTCATCCTTCGCCAAGCCAACAGACGTTTCCGAGGAGCTGGCAAAAGCCCGCATAAGGAAATCTGCCGGGGAACTCCTTTTCATGAAGCAGGCCGCCCGCGCAGGCAAGCAGATAATAGAAGTTGGAAAGGACTCCTTCGGAAAAACCGAGCAGCAGCTCGCCTCCAAATTATACGCGGAGACCTACAAAGAGGGCCTCAGGCCCGCCTTCCGCCCCATTGTCGCCACAGGACCGAACTCCTCCTTCCCGCACTCCGAGCCCACGGATGAAAAAATCTCCGGCCTCTGCCTCGTGGATTACGGAGTCTCCTCCCGCCACTATTACTCCGACCTCACCCGTGTTTTCTTCGAAAGGAAAGATGCAAAAAAGGAGAAAATCTACTCCCAACTAAAGCACATAGTCGCGCAAATAATGGATGAAATCCCCAACCTCTCCGTAGGCGCGGACATCGCCCAATTAGCAGAAAAGCTTTACAGGAAGGAGCATCTCCCCTTCCCGCCCCACTCCATCGGGCATGGAATAGGTTTGGAGGTGCACGAGCTCCCCTCCCTCTCCAAAACTTCCAAGGATAAATTGGAGGGCGCGACCTTCACCTTGGAGCCTTCCGTATACTATTCCGGGGAATTCGGCCTGAGATATGAGGAAGTAATCCACTACAACGGAAAGAAGGCGCAGATTCTCTAAATGCAGGAAAGGAAGTTCTCCAATATCTTCTCGCCGTTCTCAGTATGCCACACTTCAGGATGGAACTGCGTCCCGAAAATCCTCTTCTCCCCGTGCCTCATCGCCTCAACTTTACAAGTAGAAGAGTGCGCGAGCGCCTCAAATCCCGCAGGCATCCTCTTCACCTCGTCAAAATGCGAAACCCACGCCTGGAATTCCTTGGGAACACCCTTGAACAGCAAATCCTCCACATCAATAGTAATCTTTCCCAATCCGTACTCAGCCGAGCTCCCCTTCGCCACCTCGCCCCCAAGAATGTGCGCAATCAACTGGTGCCCGTAGCAAACCCCAAGCAAAGGCACATCCCAGCCCTCCATCACGGACCGCACTATCTCCGCACTAACCCCGTTCTTCCCCGCATAAACAGAAGATGGCCCCCCGCTCAGAATAATCGCTTCCGGGTCCTTCGCAACCGCCTCCGCAAGCCCGATGGCCTCCGTATCCACAGTCTCGCTCTCCTTTCCCAAATCCCTCATGTTCCTCTTTATGAGATGCGTATACTGCGAGCCGTTATCCACAATTAGAATCATCCCAAAATCCCCGCAAGCTCCTCTGCCCCCACAAATCTATTGTACGCCTGCCCGTTCACCACAATCGCAGGGTAGGAACTAACCCCATACTGGTTCTTCAAAGCCGTAACTATGGAGCTTCCCAACTTCCCGTCAAACGAATATACCTTGGTGTCATCCCTTGAAGCCCTCACCGTATCCAGCACGTGCCCCTGTTCCGCACAAGCAGAGCAATCCTCATTTGAATAGAAATACAATATCAAATCCGAGCCGTCTTCGCACTGCTCCTTCACTTTCTTGGAAATCAGATATGCCTGCGCCTCCAGCATAAAATACTGTTTCTTGAGTTCCGGGTCCGAAATCCCACGCACATCCTCCGCATACGAGATTTTCGTTCCGAGCCCGCTTGTCTCCGAGTCAATCCTGTCGGCTTCCTCGGCATAAACCGGGCAGAAGGCCGGGGAGTCCTCAAGCAGGATAAGCAATTCCGAAGACTGCGCCTTCACATACACGTTCTGCAAATCCGAATAGATGGAATCCTTCACAACCTGGTCCATAGCGCCCCCCACGTACACCCCCACCGCGAAAATAAGCACGCTGATGGCGAATGCGGCTGCATATATGGGCACGCTCATCTTCCTCATCTGCTCTACCATTTGAGTTTCTCCCCCCTAACCTCTTTTAATATTGCCGAAACCCAGAACAGGGTTATCAGATACGCATAAGAGAACAGGTACGCCAGCACCATCAGGGGGCTCACCTTCTCCCCTCTCATCACCCTTATCCCGTAGAACGTCCATGCAAGCGTAAGAACGAATATTATGGCCCCGATTATGTGGACGGGGCCTATCCCCATCCAGAAGGCGTCCACGCCAATCACCGCGGGATAAGCCGGCCTGGTCGCATGGTAGAATATGTTGATGAATATTATCCCGAAGATCGCGACCACGGCCAGCAGCCCCAGCGGCATCACGATCATCCCCAGGTCCCCGTATTTCGGGCCTATGAGGTTCCCGTACTTGACCGCATTCTTCAGCCCTCCCCTGTGCCATCTCGTCCTCTGCCTCAGGAGCCCCCAGAACCCCTGCGGCACCTCCGTGTACACATTCGCATCCAGGCTGGACCGAATTTTGTAATTATGCTGCTGGATGCGCATGGCCATCTCCTGGTCTTCCAGGATGTTGGCAGGGTCGAACATCCCTATCTTCCTGAATATCCATCCCCTGAACATCGAGAACGGCCCCGGGGTTACCTGCACCGACTCCAGGAAAACAAGCACCCTCCTGGAGAAAATGGTGTACAAATATTCCACCTGTTGCAGCCTTTCCAGGAAATTCTTGGGCCTGTCCACCTTCACCGCCGCGGTCACCGCGGCCACATCATCGCTTTCAAAGTGCGGGAGCATCTTCCTTATGGTGTCCCTCTCTATGTACGAATCCGCGTCCAGAGTGGCAATTATTTCCCCGCCCGCCCTCTCAATCCCGTAATTCTTCGTATACGCGGCATTTCCCTGGTTCTCCTTCCTGAAAACCTTCACATTAGGATATTTCTTCGCATAAGACTGCGCAATTTCATGGGTGTCGTCCGGGGACCCGTCGTCCACCACTATTATCTCCAGCTTTTCCTGCGGGTAGTCTGCCGTCGCGACCGATTCTATGCATTTCCCCACCATGTCAGACTCGTTGTAAGCCGGGATTACTACGCTTATTGTGGGCTCCCAGCCCTTCCTCTGTTCGGGCATCTTGAGCATCGCGTCCCTTTTCGACAAGAACACCAGCAGGAAGAACACCGTTATGTATAGGGCTAGGAATGCGATGGCATACTCTGCTACCTTCAACAAGGAATAGTCCACGTCAGAATTTCCTTTCCACCCTTTATAATCATTTCCCTCCAAATCCAATAATGCGCAGGCTGCTTCCGGCGTTGGCCGTCCTCATCTCTTTGCTAGCCGTGCCCATTTCCTGCCTCCTTATGGCCTCCAGCCACGCCCCCCTCACCCTCCTTCTCACCTTCCTTATCCTTTTCACATCCTTCTTCGCAATCTCCGGCCTCACATATTTCCTCAAATCCAGGGCAATTCCAATAGGCACAAGTGCCCCCAGGGAATTCCCCCCCGTAGCAATAGTTTCCGTTTCCTACAACGAAGGTCCGGAAAAGGTGCGCAATTCCCTCTCTTCTTTGAAGGAAATGGAATGGGAGGGTCCCCTCAATTTCTACCTATTGGACGATTCCTCCAACTCGGGAATCGTATCCGAACTCTCAAAAATATGCAAATCCCTCGGAGTGAACTTCATCCACAGGAACGAGCGCCGCGGCTACAAGGGAGGAGCTTTGAACGATTTCTTTTCCAAATGCAAGGAGGATTTCGCAGTCATATTTGACGCGGACGAGCGCCTGGAGAACCCAAAAATGCTCATGGAGTGCATGGGCCATTTCCAGGACCCAAAAATCGCCTTCGTGCAGACCGGCAAGACCACCTCCGCCCATGGCTCTTTCCAGAAGGCGATGGACGAGACCAACTCCACCTTTTTCGACGTGGTGGTCCCTGTGAACGCCGCGGAAGGCTTCTCGATATTCCTTGGCTCCTGTGGCATAATCCGCAAATCTGCATGGGCGAAGGTGAAATTTCCCGAGATTTTGGTGGAGGATGTGGGCTTCGCCTTTCGCATAATCCAGGCGAACCTCAAGGGCGCATACGTAAAGAGGATTTACGCGAGGGGGGAGCCCATGAAGACCTTTTCCCAATTCAGGGCCCAGCATGCCCGTTACATCTACGGGATAACCCAGCTAATCCCCTTTTACCTCTCCAACTTCTTTTCCTTATCCCCGAAGCGCCACTTCTTCTATTTTGTGCAGATTTTCGGCCTCCACTACCTCTCAGCGGCCCAGTTTCTCATTTCCGTCCTGATGCTAATCCTTCTTCAGAACCCTTCCCCGGAAATTTTGGTGGGGTGCGCCTTCGCCACCTTCTTCCCGCCCATCTCCGTAATGGTTTTAGGATGGCTGAAAGGCCTCTCCCTCAAGACCAGCCTCCTTGCCTATCTCCTGAACTTCTCCCTAATCCTTCCAAGGGTGTTCTCGGCCCTAAAGGCCTTCCTCGGCTTCAAGATGGGCTTCACATCCACCAACAATTCCAGGGACCACGATGGATTCGGCTTCTTCGCCCACAATATCCCCGAGCTGATGCTCGCAATGCTATTCCTCTATTTTTCTTACCCTGCCTCCGCAGCCTCAATAGTCCTCGGATGGTGGGCCCTCCTTTACGCGGGCCCGGCAGCGATGCAGCTAATCAAGAAGTAGAATAAAGAAAACTAAAATTAGGAATTAAAGAAAATCTAATCCAGGAAGTCCTGCGGAGTCGGAGGCTCGGGCTTATCCCCCTTCCTCTTCCTCACTTCCACCACAATCTTGTTCAGGAGCTCGCGGGGCAGTTTCTCGTACCCATAGTACTCCTGGTACCAGATTGCCCTTCCCTGCGTCACTCCTCTGAGCGCGTTGGAGAACCCGAACATTTCAGACACAGGAAGCACCGTATTTATGGTGACGGTCTCCCCCTCCTGCTCCATGTTCAGCAGCTGCCCTCTCCTCCCGTTGGTCATGTTGATTACGTCCCCGCCGTACTCCTGCGGGCACTGTATCAATACCTTCTGCTTCGGCTCGAGCAGCGTGGTCCCCGCCGCGAGCATCGCCGCATAAATAGGCCTCTTCACCGCGGGGATTATCTGCGCGGGCCCCCTGTGCACGTTGTCCTCGTGCAAAGTCGCGTCCTCCAGGATCACCTTGACTCCGCTCACCTTCTCCTTGGCCAATGGACCCTTGTCCATCGCCTCCTCAAAGGCTTCCAGCGCCAATTCCTGTATCTCGTTCAGGTACTGCACACCCTTGGTCACATCGATGAACATGCTCCTCTTGTAGATGTCCCAGATCCCCTTCGCCTCGTCCCTCTCCATGCCCAAATCCACGAGCTTCTGGACGTGCTCCTTCCCCTTCGGCCTTCCTTCAGGAATCGCCCCATCAATGATTGCCTGCACTATTTTTTCGTCCAGCGGCTCAACCCTGATCTTGAACTTGTTGTGCTTGTTCGGGGACTTCCCTTCCACCACCGGAGAGCTTCCAATGATGTTTTCCCTGTACACCACAATCGGAGGTGAGGTCTCTATCTCCACCTTCTTCTCGTTCCTTATTTTGTACTCTATGATTTCAAGATGCAGCTCCCCCATTCCGGAAATCAGGTGCTCACCGGTCTCCTGGTTCAGCTCCACGCGCAAAGTCGGGTCCTCCTTTGAAAGACCACGAAGCACTTCCACGAGCTTGGAGAGGTTCTTGCTCTCCTTCGCCTCTATGGATTTCGTGACCACGGGCTCGGAATAGTGCTTTATCTGCTCGAAGGGCTCCACCTCCTTGGAGCTGATGGTCTCCCCGATGTACACATCCTTGAGCCCGACCACCGCGCCGATGTTCCCGGCCCCTATCTTCTCCGCCTGGACGCGGTCCGGGCCCATGAATATCCCGACCTGCTGCACCTTGTAGTAGTTCTTCTTGGACGCGACGTATAGCATGTCCCCCTTCTTCACCTCGCCGGAAAAGAGCCTGAGCACGCCCACTTCCCCAGCGTGCTCATCATACACAATGCCGAAGCACACTCCTACGGTGGCCCCGGTTGAGCTACAAAGGACCATGTCCTTGCCCTCCTGGCTCTCCGGGTTGCCCTTCCAGAGCACCGGGATCCTGTATTTCTGCGCGACCACGGGGTTCGGGAGGTGCTTTATGACCATCCCCAGCAGCACCTCGTCCAGCGGCGACTTCGCCACAAGGTCCGCGTGCGTCCCGTTCTTGCAGGTGTCGTAGATGTCCTTGAACTTTATGTTGTTCTTCTTCATCGAGTCGAAGGAAACCGCCCACTTGTTGAACGCGCTTCCGAAGGCGACGTTCCCCTTTTCAACCCCGATGACCCATTCCTTCTTGAACTCGGGCGGTGCGTTCCCCTCTATGATTTTGTTCACGCCCATTATGACCTTGATGAGCTTCTGCTGCATCTGGTCCGCGCTCAGCTGCAGCTCGTTTATGAGCCTGTCAATCTTGTTGATGAAAACAACGGGCTTCACCCTCTCCTTCAGTGCCTGCCTCAAGACAGTTTCCGTCTGCGGCATGACCCCCTCCACGGAGTCCACCACAAGCACGCACCCGTCCACCGCACGCAGCGCACGGGTCACGTGACCGCCGAAGTCCACGTGCCCCGGAGTGTCAATCAGGTTGATCAAATGCGGCTTCCCCTCGTATTCAAATCCCAGGGAGATGTTCGCCGCCTTGATTGTGATCCCCCTCGCCTGCTCCTGCTCGTCGAAGTCCATAATTCTCTGCTCGCCCGCCAATTCCTTGGAAATGAGCCCGGCCCTCGCGACCAGCGAGTCCGTCATCGTCGTCTTACCGTGGTCCACGTGCGCCACGATGGCGATGTTCCTGACCAGCTCCTTCCCGCTCATCAATTTTTGTACTTCTTCGACTACAATCTCTTTTCTTCCCATTGAATTCACCTAAGCAAGGGACTACTTGGCGCTCCTCGCCATCCTCTCCAGCTCGTCCCTCTTCTTTATGGAATAAGAGTTCTGCAGATCCCCGCCCGCGGTGTATATTATCTCGTCCGCAAGGGATTCAGAAAGCGACGTTGGCTTTTTGAAGCACCTCATCAGCGCCGAAAGCGTGATGTTCCTGAGCGCAAGGTCGAGCCTCCTCGTCGCAGACACGTCAACCGCGATCTGATAGCTTATGCCCCCGTGGGACACCCTTGTGATGTCCTCGCGGGGCGCGGAGTTCTCCAGCGCCTTAACGAGCACCTGCACAGGATTCGCCTTCGCCTTCTTCTCCACTATCTCGAAGGCCCTCTCCACCACGCCCAGCATGCGCATCTTCTTGCCCTGGAGCCGGCCCTTCGTCCGGATGACCTTCCCCGAGGTCTTCTCGCCCGTGCCGCCCCTCATGAGCTTGTTCACGAGCCTCTCCACTATGTTCAGCTTGAACTTGCCGTGCTGCCTCTTCTGGTACCTGCCGAAGGTGTGCACCCTCGGCGTCCCGAAGTAGACCACGGTCTTCAGGCTCGGGTCCCTTATCTCCACCTCTTCCGTTTCGTATTTGCCGAAAATCTTCATCCAACTCTACCTCTTTGGCTTCTCCTTCTTCCCGTGCCTCAGGGCCTGCAGGTCCGCGTCGTTCACGCTTACGACCTTGAACCTTACTCCGGGTATGGAGCCCATCTGCCCCCTCTGGGAGCCTCCGAGCCCCGCGATGACCACGGAGTCGTGCTCGTCGATGAGCGTGATCGCCTTGTCCCTCGGCGGGAAAGCGGACACCACCTTCCCGTTCTTCACGAGCTGAACCTTCACGCATTTGATGAGCCCGGAGTGCGGCTGCTTCTGCTCTAGGGTAATTTTTTCCAGCACTATCCCGCTCGCCTGCGGGGACCCCTCCAGAGGGTCATACTTCTCTTTGAGCTTGAGGGTCCTCCTCTTCCACTTCTTCGAGAGCCACCTGCTCTTCTTCCTGTTCCTTTTAACATTTCGTCCTGCAAATTCTCCATTGCCCATCCAATCACCATAAAGTGAGATGCCTGCTTATCCCCATCATAGAAGATGAAGACAAGTTTGTAAATTAAGCATGGAATAGTTTAAAAATCCTATACCGTGCGCCTCGTCTTAAGGAATATGTCCGCCCCGAACTTCCTCTTCATTATCGCTTTGAGGGCCTTTATGCGCATCCCCTCCTTCCCGATGGCTATGCCCCTCTGCACGTCCGGGATTGTTATGAAGAGCGCCACCTGCCCCGGAGCCTCCCTCCTCTCGATGTCCAGAATCTGAACATTGTTGAGGTAGCCCCGCAGGAAGTCCTCCTCAGTGGAGGCGTCCTTCGCGATCATCA
>JAXDAS010000004.1:0-9173 GCA_034679605.1 Microcaldota archaeon | reverse complement strand
GCTTTTCGCGACCTCGGAATTAGGCATGAAGATGTAGTTCCCCTCCAGGGTGAGTATCTTGGTGCTCCTCCACCCGACCTCCACCACCGTCCCGTCCACCTTGTCCCCTATCCTCACAAAATCGTTCGGCCGGATGGGCTTGTCCGCCATCATATATACCCCGGCGAAGAAGTTTCCGAGCGTGTCCTGCAATGCAAGCGCGACCGCCAACCCCGCAATCCCCAATCCGGCTATTAGGGGCGCAATCTCCACGCCCAGCTCGCTCAGGATTATCAGTATGCCTATCACGTATATCAGGACGCGTGCGATCTTCCTGAACAGGGGGAATATCTCGTCGTCGAACTTGCTCGAGGTTTTCGGGGCGATCTCCTTCCCGTACCAGAAGAGTATCCCGTCCAGCAGGCTGTCTATGAATATCACGGCGCAGAACATCAGCAGCACCTTGAACACCTCGAAGGTCGAGTGCCCAGCGATATCCGCGTCCGGATAAGCCGCCTGCGCAGCGAGGAATGCAGCGAGCACCACGGAAAGAAGCTTGAGCGGCCTCCTCGCCCTGTCCGCGATTATGTCGTCCAGCGTAGTCTTGGTCTTCGAGCTGAGCTTCTTGAAGATGGCGATGAGGGTTATCGCGGCGTAATAAAGCAGGAAAGCCGAAACCACGAAAACCACGGCGGCTAGCGTGATGTGCCCCCCGGGCAGGTCCAAAAGGTAGTTGAAAACATCTTCTAAATAGGCCATGCAATCCATTTGAATGGAATTCTTTTAAAGGATTGGTGAGAAATCCGCTTGTGGTTTTCATGTCCTTGAAGGAGAAAGACCCGGAGATTTACTCATTGGTGCGCAGGGAGGCGCAGAGGCAGCAGGACTGCATAGACCTCATCGCCTCCGAGAATTACACCCCCCCGGAAGTGCTGGAGGCGACGGGCTCCGTGCTCACCAACAAGTATTCCGAGGGCTACCCCGGCAAGAGATATTACGCCGGAAACGAGTTCATAGACCAGGTGGAGACGCTCGCGATAGAACGGGCGAAAAAACTTTTCGGCGTGGACCACGCGAACGTGCAGCCCCACTCCGGCTCCACCGCGAACTACTGCGCCTATTCCGCCCTCGTCCCCGCGGGGGAAACGATAATGGGCATGGAGCTTTCCCAGGGAGGCCACCTCACCCACGGCTCGCCCGTGAATTTCTCCGGCAAAACCTACAAGGTGGTGAGCTATGCGGTGGACAAGAAAACGGAAATGCTCGATTTCGACGTCATAAAAAAGCAGGCGATGGAGCACAAGCCCAGGCTAATAATATGCGGCTACACCGCATATCCCCGCACGGTCCATTTCGACAAATTCCGCGAAGTGGCGGACGCCTGCGGCGCCTACCTCCTTGCGGACATTTCGCACATCGCGGGCCTAATCGCTGGAGGGGCGCACCCCTCGCCCGCAAAATACGCGGACGTAATCACAACCACCACGCACAAGACCCTCCGCGGCCCCCGCGGCGCAATCATAATGTGCAAGGCGGATTTCGCGCAGATGGTGGATAAGGCAGTTTTTCCGGGGGCGCAGGGAGGCCCCCTCGACCATGTGACCGCCGCAAAAGCCGTCTGCTTCCACAATGCGATGCAGAAGGATTTCGGCGAATATGCGCACCAGATAGTGAAGAACGCAAAAGTACTGGCGCAAGAGCTGCAAACGCAGGGCCTGCGCCTCGTTTCCGGAGGGACGGACAACCATATGGTTCTCGTGGACCTAACCCCCATGGGGATAACGGGAAAGGATGCGCAAATCGCCCTGGAGAAGGCGGGCATCATCTGCAATAAGAACACAATCCCCTATGATACGCAGAAGCCCTTCGTCGCGAGCGGCATAAGGCTGGGCACTCCCGCCATGACCACGCGCGGGATGAGGGAGGGTGAAATGAAGGAAATCGCCTCCCTGCTCATGAAGGCGCTGCACAAGAGAACCGAAGATGCGGCGCTAGCGTCCATAAGGGAGGAGGTAAAGGCCCTCTGTTCCAAGCATCCGGTATATAAGGAATACCTGCACTAAGATGATAAGATGATACTGAGCGGAAAGGCAATCGCTGCGGAAATCGAGGAGGAGCTCAAAAAAAGAGTGGAAAGGTTAGGCTTCGCCCCGGGATTGGACATAGTGATGGTCGGGGACGACCCCGCCTCCCGCACGTATGTGGAGAAGAAGCTGAACAAGGCCGGGGACATCGGAATAAAGGGAAGGCTGCACCACCTCACAGAGAGCGCTACCGAGGAGGAGCTGCTCACCCTCGTCTCAAAACTGAATGCGGACAAGTCCGTGCACGGCTTCATAGTGCAGATGCCCCTCCCGAAGCACATAAACCCCCTAAGAATAATCTCGGCAATAGACCCGAGGAAGGACGCGGATGGCCTACATCCCCTGAACCTCGGAAAACTGGCGCAGGGGAGTGAAACCGTAGTGTGTGCGACGCCCAAGGGCATAATGCGCTTGATTGATTTTTACAAAATCCCGCTTTCCGGGATAGAGGCGGTGGTGGTCGGGAGGAGCAACATGGTCGGCAAGCCCATCTCTTACCTGCTCACAAACAGGGATGCAACCGTAACCCTCTGCCACAGCAAGTCCAAAAACCTCGCCGAGCACACCCGCAGCGCCGACCTTCTCGTAGTCGCGGTGGGCGAACCCTACCTCATAAAGTCGGACATGGTGAAGGAGGGGGCGAACATAATAGACGTGGGGACGACCAAATTCGGCGGAAAGATGATGGGCGACGTGGATTTCGACCCGGTCTCCAGGAAGGCGAACGTGACTCCGGTTCCGGGAGGCGTCGGCCCACTAACAGTGATAATGCTGATGGAAAACCTGGTGGAGCTCGCGGAGAGGGCGAAAGCCGAGCCGCAGCCGGAGCCCCCTCCATCCCGCAGGCGGAAAAAGCAGGCTTAAAAATATATCCCACCAATTTCATTACCACTTTTTAGGTGAATTGATGAAAAGATGCTCAACGTGCGGAAGGCTCACAAAGGAATACGCGGAATTGCCGTGCCCCCAGTGCTCGGAGAAGGCGGTCAGGTGCCACCACTGCAGGGAGATAAGGAACCCCTACAAGTGCAAGTGCGGCAATTTCCAGGGTCCGTGATAAAATGGCAAAGGTATCCGTAACGCTGAAGGTTTTTCCGGAGGACCCCTCCGGCCTGAACGCCCTGAAGGAGGCAATCTCCAGGCTCGTGGACATCCAGGACGCCAGGGAGGAGGACATAGGCTTCGGGGTCAAGGCGCTGGTCATCCGCTTCCTCGCGGACGAGGCCGGCGGCGTTGACGCCATAGAGGAGAAGATAGCGGCGATAGAAGGAGTCAGCCAGGTCCAGGTCACGGGTGTGGACAGGGCCGAGCTCTGATTCATCTTTTTTTAATGTAGCCGAAATAGGCGTATGCCGCAATCCCAATCAGCGAAAGCGCCATGAACACGTACGCAAGCGCCGGCTGCGGCTTCACGTCCACATTGAACTCCACGTCCTCGTAGCCCCTCTTCGAGACCACGACCTTCTGCATGCCGCTCGCAGACGGCTCAATCACTATGGTGCCGTTTCCGCTGAACGTCCTCCCGCCCATCGCCGCGGTGACGCCCGGAAGGGGCCCGTTCCCGTAATCCACCACCGTTATCTCGAACGGCTCGCCCTCCTTCACGCTGGTTGCGTAATGCACCTTCATCTTCTGCCTGGGGGCGTCTCCCTTCACAAGCTTTATCGTGTTGAACGGCTCGGTCTCCATCCCGCCCGAATCCGAAACATAGCATTCCAGCTGTATGACACCGTAGGGGAAAACGCTCGGGTCCAGCATGTATTCCCAGCCCTCCCCGCCCGCTTCGCTCCACTGCCCGCCCTCCAGGCGAACATATGTCTTCACCGAGCCGTACCTGGAGTAGCTCGTCCCCAGCACCTTCACGTCCGCGTCCCCCACAAGCGCGTCCGGCTCCGGGTAGAGGAAGCTGCATGCGCGGCTGGAGTCTATCGCATAAACCCTGCCCTCCTGCGTCCCAACTATCGCCCTTCCCCCTATGGCCGCCGGCGAGTGAGGCCAGTCGCTGAACTGCCTTTTCATCACGACGCTTCCGTCGCTGCTGCTTATTCCGTAGAGGCTCTTGCGCGTTGACAGGTATATCACGCCCCCCTCAACGGCCATCTCGCCCTCCGGCATGCCGTCAAGCCGGGCCTTCCAGGCAAGCTGCCCTTCGTTCACCGCGTACAACCATCCGTTTGCGGTTCCGAAAACCACATATGCCCCCGCGTGCGCCGGGGTCGTCGTTATCATCTCGCCAGCGTCGTATGACCAGAGCACCAGGTTCTGGGCCACGTCCACGCAATAAAGCTTGCCCTCGCTGGTTCCCGCGTACGCCCTGCCCGACCATATCATCGGCGGGGTGTTCCAGAATGGCCCGGCCTCGAACTCCCCGAATTTCTCCCCCGTGCCCCTCAGGGCCACAAGCTTCCTTCCGGAGCCGAAAACCACGTAGCCCGCAAGCTCAGCGGACGGTTCGTTGGCGTCGGTAGCGTTGTAGGACCAGGCGGGCTTGCCCATCCCGTCGAGGGCGGTTATCCCCCTCGAGTGGGCCACATACACCTTGTCCGCGGCCGCGGCAACGCCCCTCACCTCCCTCAATTCATACTTCCAGGCGGTCAGGCCGTTCGAGCCGAGCGCGTAAACCGCGCTGTCCGTGGCAATGACCACCTTGTCCCCGAAAACCGCGGGGTCGCCGACCACGGTCCCGTTCAGCCTCTGCGTCCATTTCTGCACGCCTGCCTCTATGCCGTAGACATGGCCCTTGTCCGTCCCCACCACGATTGTGTTCCCGAAAAGGGTGGGCCTGGTCGAGACGGCGCCGTCGGCACCGAAAACCCAGAGCTGGCCCGCGAAAGAAAGGGAAACCAAGAACAAAAGCATTAAAGGGACAGCGGCCCGCATGAGCTCACTTCAGCACGGAATCGTGCTTACCGCCATCAATCTCCTTTATGACCGCCCTTGCATCCTTGCCGTCTATCGTCACTCCAAGGCTCTTGCACGTCCCCGCGACCTCCTTCGCCACGTCCTTCAGGCCCTTGCCCAGGGAATTCATGCCCTTGCCCTTCGCTATCCTTACCAGCGCGTCGAACCCTATGTTCCCCGCGGGCGCCTCCGCGGTCCCCGCGCCCTTCTCTATCCCAGCCTCCTTCTTCACGAGCTCGGATGTGGGCGGGCTGCCCACGTGCACCTCGAAGGACTTGTCGTCCGTATTTACCACTACTTTTACCGGGACCTTCATCCCGGAGAAAGCCTTGGTCATCTCGTTTATCTTCGCGACCACCTGGCCCGCATTTATCCCCATCGGCCCGAGCGCGGGGCCCAGAGGCGGGCCCGATGTCGCCTTTCCGCCTTCAACAATCGCATCAATCGTCTTCTTCATAGATATCTACCAGTGAACCTAATATGTTTAGCCTTTTCTTTTTAAACCGTTTCCATTGCCTTCTTCAGCTCCCCTGCATCCACCCTGAGCCTATATTCCCGCATAATCGCCCCGAAGTCCTTCTTTTCCTTTATTAGCTTCTTCAGCTCCGCTCCCGTAATCCTTTCCAGCCCCTTCGCCGCCTCCCGCACGCCCCTTCCCTTGCACATCCCGCGCAATATGTCCGGAACCGCGGCCTTCACAAACAATCCTTTTCCGTACTCCGCAAACAATTCCATCAATTGTTCCCTCGGCCTCCCCAATTCCAATCCCTCCCTTCTCAATTCCACCAGCGTCTGCTCGAGCACGCTCGCCGCGAGCATCGGCTCCGCCCCCGCCTCCACCAGCCCCTCAAATAATTGCAGGTTCCTGGACTTGAGCATCCTTCCCGCCATCTCAGGGTTCAGGAGTCCGGAAAGCCACCTGCTCTTCTCCTCCAATCCCCCTCCCGCGGTTCCTTTCGCTTCCTCCAATAATTTATCCGTAACCACGATGGTTTCCAAATCCGTCTCCGGGTACATCCTGGACCGGCCGGCAAGCGGCCTCATATAGGAGGAAGTCCCATCCGGGTTCGCCTTCCTCGTCTCCTCCGGAACCTTCCTCATGTTCGCCCTTTCCAGGACCTTGTGCAAAGCGCGCTCCGCAGTGGTTTTATGTGCCACTACCATGACGAAGGCGTCTCCTTTCTGGGCAGACAGCAGACGGCTAACAGCATCCCGCTCCTTATCACTTATTTTGTACTTCGCAAAATCCTCATCGCTATGGATAATCCCCTTCACTCCTGCGCTCTTCGCATAATCGCTCAATTCGGTCCCGTATCTCCTTCCGGGCAGAAGTTCCCTCCCAATCAGCCCCTCATGCGCCTCCAGTTTGATTCCAAGCACATGCCCCTCAGCATCCATCCCTTTCTTTATGAGTGCGCATTCCGTTTTTTCGAACGTTTTCGTAAGATCGACTATCTTGGCCGTTATCTCCTTCTCCCCCAATCTTTTCCTAATCTCCCCCATCACTTTTAGTAGTTCCTCCTGCCTCCTCACCTCGTTCTCCACATAAAGAGGAATAATCTTCAAATCCTGCGCTCCCTTTATCTCAACCCGCGCCCCCTTCTCCGTAGATACGTTTACATCCTGCCTTATCGTTCCTATGCCCCGCGCCACCTTTCCGGTCGCCCTCAAAATCAAGCCAATCTTCTCCGCCGTCTCCTTGCAGTGCTCCGCGTCCACAATGTCCGGCTCGGTGGCCAATTCAATAAGAGGAATTCCTAATCTATCCAGCCTATAGTGCTTTATGTGCGCCTCTTCCGAGACAATCCCCGAGCTCTCCTCTTCTATTGCAACCGTCGAAATCCTCACTTTGCCCTTGCTCGTCTCCAGGTATCCGCCCGTAGCCACAAGGCAAGTCCTTTGGAATCCGGAGGTGTTGCTCCCGTCCACAACTATTTTCCTCATTATATGAAGCTCATCAAAAATGTCCATGTGCAGCTGCTGCGCAATCCCAAGCACAATCCGCAATGCCTCCGCATCCATCCCCAAAGGCGGCTCCTCGTCCGCCTCCACCAGGCAGCAGCTTTCCGCAAAGCCGTCGTAGTGGAACTCCCTCTCCTTCTCCTGCTCGGTTTTGGCAGCCAAATCCACCTCACCGGTCTCGCCAGCACTCGCACGCAATTTCCTTTTGAATTTGTAGTCCGGCGCCCTCTCCTCGGCCTTCTGTCCCGCCTTCGGCTCCCCCTCCGCCAGTTCAGAGCTGCACCTGCAGAACAGTTTTCCTGTATCCAGCCGTTGGTGTATCTCAAGCCCGCACTTCATAGGACTTCACTCTTCTCGGTTATCTCCCCAGCCAGATTATGCATCATTTCCGCCCTGGCCTTCTCCATTTTCTTCTCGTGCCCGAGGACCCAGCACATCTTCACATATGCAGTCTCCGGAGTCCAGTCGGCAAGGTGCCCGAACACCCCGGCCTCCTGCAGCATCCTCCCCGCGGTATACACATCCATGTTCACCCTTCCAAATACGCACTGGGAGGCCATCGCAACAGGAATCCCCGAATCCACGAGCGCCTTCAGGTTAGGCACAATGCTCCGCGTATACTTCGCATTGAATGGATTCGTGGGCACATGCCCCAGCCCCGTCCCCGCGACCACAACCCCCTCGTATTTCGCAAGGGAATCAATGAACTCCGGCTTTATCCCCGGATAAGTGTAAACCAAAGCAACGTTCTCATTCACCCTGTTCTCAAATTTCAATTTTCCGCCCCGCTCATTATATTTCATATATGGCTCTATCAATTCCGAGCGGTAATCCACCTTCGCGAGCGGAGGCACATTCACCGATTCGAACGCGTCCCTCCTGGAGGAATGCATCTTGCGCACCTTCGTCCCCAGATGTATGAGGCATGCCTCGTCGTCCATGCCCGCGTGCATGCACACCCCCACGTTCGCCATCGGCCCGCTCTTAGCCGCGAAGCATGCGTTGAGCACATTTATGCGCCCGTCCGTAGAAGGCCTGTCCGAGCTCCTCTGCGCCCCGACAAGATAAACCGGCACAGGAGAATTCTGCAGCATGAAGGAAAGCGCGGCAGATGTATAATGCATGGTGTCCGTCCCGTGCAGTACAACAACTCCCTGCGCCCCGCCCTCGATCTCCTTCCTAATCTCGGAAGCCGCCTCCGCCCAGTGCCAGGGGGTCATGTCCTCCGAGAGCATGGAAAATATCTCCCGCGTATGGAATGTGCAAATCCTGTCCAGCCCCGGGACGTTCCTGACCAGGTCCTCCGGGCTCATGGAAGGGAACACCGCGCCGGTCTTGTACTCCACGCGCGAGCACACGGTCCCGCCCATCCCCAATATTGCGATGTCGCCTTTGGTTCCGGGTTTCCTGTTTCCTGTTTCCTTCGCCTCCAGCTTCACCTCCCCGAGCTCCTCCACCTTCGCGCCCTCCTTCCTTATGCCAACATTATAGCCCGAATCCAGCTTCAGCACGAGGAACTCCTTTTTCGGTGAGGGGAGCAGGAGCCCCTCGTATTTCCTGCCCCTCGCCGTTATCCTCACGCGCTTGAGTTTTTCCATAAGCACCATCCGGCCATATTTTCTTCTTTAGTATTAAATGGCTTGCGGAGGTGCAGTTTTCCGGCCGTTTCTCAGAATTGTAATGTCCAACTGAACAACACCCCTTTTTTTAAGCGCGTTCTGAATCCTCTTTCGGAGTGGCAAGGAGGGATAACATGAAGGACATTTGCGTAGTTACAGAAGACAGGGTGGGCCTGTTGGCGGACATATCCTACATACTGGGCAAGGCCAGGGTCAACATCGATTCGATAGCGGTGAGCTCGGTTGGAGGCAAGGCCGTCTTCAGCATAATGGTGAAGGACCAGGAGAGGGCGAAAAGCGTGCTGGAGGGCAACGGCTTCCAGGTAAGCTCGGGCAACGTGATATTCGTGAAGCTGGAGGACAGCCCGGGGCGGCTCGCCGAAATCGCAAAGCAGCTCTCGAGCAACAGGATAAGCGTGGAGAACCTCCACCTGGTCTCCAGGGACGGCAGCAATTCCATAGTGGGAATAACCGTCTCCAGGCCCAGGAAGGCGAAGAAGCTGCTTTCCGGCTGCCTGATAGAGAATGATTTGCCTTAACCTTTTATTTCTTATTTAATTACTCTACCCATGTACTTCAAAATGCACGGGCGCGGGGTGCAGAGTGTGCTCGCCGCGTGCGACAAGGA
>JAXDAS010000003.1:0-4593 GCA_034679605.1 Microcaldota archaeon | reverse complement strand
TGCATGATGGACCAGGGCCCGGAGGCGGCCGCGGACCTTGGGAAAGCCCTTTTTAATGCCATTTCCGGATATAATAGGGGCGTGGTGGTGGTTGCGAGCTCCGATTTCTCGCACTATGTGCCGCCGGAGATTGCCAAGAAGAACGACATGGCGGCGCTCTCGTTCATAGAAGGGCTGGACCCGGAGGGTTTCCAGCACCGCGCCATAGAGCACAGCTGGAGCATATGCGGCCACGGGCCTATTGCGGCCGTGATGGAGTATGTGAAGAGGATGAGGTGCAGGAAAGGGGAGCTCCTCTATTACACCAACTCGGGGGAGAACGGGGGGGAGGCGGACCGCGTGGTCGGCTATGCGAGCGTGGTTTTCCCGAAGCCGGCGGGGCGCGGGAAAGGGGGAAAGGGGCATAAGGAAAAGTGATGGTTATGAAGGAAAAAACGAAGGGGAGGAAGCAGGACCACCTGGAGATATGCATGGGCGACGGGGTGGAGCATTCAAGGAAGGCTGGGTTCGAGTGCATGGAGTTCGTGCACAACGCGCTTCCGGAAGTGAATTTTGATGAAATCAGATTGGAGGCGGAATTCTTCGGGAAGAAGATATTTCCATTGATGATTACTGCGATGACCGGCGGAATGCCGGAGGCGGAGAGGATAAATTCCGAGCTGGCGAGGGCTGCGGAGAAGCATAAATTCGCATTGGGATTGGGAAGCCAGAGGCCCATGCTGGAGGGGGGGAGCGAGAAGAGCTACCTTGTGAGGAAGGAGGCGCCATCCATCCCGATTATAGGGAACATAGGGGCCGCGCAGCTGGAGGGGAATGTGGAGAAGCTGGAGGCCATGGTATCCAAGGTGGAGGCGGACGGATTGGCGATACACCTGAATGCGTTGCAGGAGATGGTGCAGCCGGAGGGGGACAGGGATTTCAGGGGGATTCTCAGGAACATAGAGAAGGTGTGCCGGTTCGTGGACGTGCCGGTTATGGTGAAGGAGACCGGGGCGGGCATAAGCAGGGACGTTGCGCTCAAACTGAGGGATGCGGGAGTGAAATGGATAGACGTTGCGGGAGGGGGAGGGACCTCCTGGAGCAAGGTGGAATACGAGAGGGGGGGCGCCCCGAAGGGATTCGAGGAATGGGGCATCCCCACCGCGGTTTCGATAATGATGTGCAAGGATGTTCTTCCGCTGGTCGGGAGCGGCGGGATAAGAAATGGGGTGGATGCGGCGAAGGCCCTTGCGCTCGGCGCTTCCGTGGCCGGGGCCTCAAGGCCGTTCCTGGTTGCCTATGAGGACAAGAAATTGGATCCTGTTTGCGCGGAGTGGGTGACGCAGATGAAGGTCTGCGCCCTGCTAACTGGGAGCAGGGATGTTGCGGGGTTGAAGAAGGCCCCTTTTGCGGTCTGCGGATGGCTTAAGGACTGGATGGAGTGACGTTAACGGTGGGAAAATGTACGTGGACATTGGGAAGATATTGGAAGGCGGGATGGAAGGGAAGAGGGCCTCCATAAGGGGATGGGTGCACAGGCAGAGGGGCAGCGGAAACCTGAATTTCATAATCCTTAGGGATGCTTCGGGGCGCATACAGTGCGCCATAAAGAAGGAGAAGGTGGGCGAGAAGGTATTTGGTGAAGCGGCGCAGGTGTACATCGAGAGCTCTGTGGAGATTTCCGGCACCGTGAAAAAGGACGAGAGGGCGCCTGGAGGATGGGAGCTGCAGGTGGACGGGTTCAAGGCTGTGTGCAGGGGCGAGCCCTTCCCGATCCAGAAGGATTTGAGCGAGGAGTTCCTCCTGGATGTGAGGCATTTGTGGCTTCGGAGCAGGAAGCTGGTCGCGGCGATGAAGGCGAGGCACCATCTGGTCAATTACCTTCGGGAATATCTGGACAAGGAAGGGTTCTACGAGATTGTGCCTCCGGTGATTACGAAATCGCAGTGCGAGGGGGGAAGCACGCTATTTGCGATGGAGTATTTCGGGGAGCCGGCATACCTCTCGCAGAGCGGGCAGCTTTATGCGGAGGTGATGGCCTTCGGGCTGGGGAAGGTTTATGCGTTCGCCCCTTCGTTCAGGGCGGAGAAGAGCCGAACCATAAGGCACCTTGCGGAATACTGGCACCTCGAGCCCGAGATGGCGTGGTATTCGCATGCGGACAATATGAAACTGCAGGAGGACATGATTTCCTTCGCGGTGCAGAAGTTCGTGAAGGGGCACCCGGATTTGCTGGAGGAGGCGGAGAGGGACCCGGAGAAATTGAAAAAGGTGAAGGCGCCGTTCCCGCGCATGCTCTACGACGATGCGGTTGAGCAGGTGAACAAATTGGGCGGGAAGATGGATATCGGGCAGGATTTCGGGGCGGACGAGGAGGCGATACTTACGAAGGAATACGAGGTGCCCCTCTTCGTGGAGAAGTTCCCGAAGGGGATAAAGGCGTTCTACATGCGGGAGGACCCGGAGAAGCCGGGGTATGTGCTCAACAACGATTTGCTTGCGCCCGAGGGGCACGGGGAAATCGTCGGGGGGAGCGAGAGGATTTGGGATTACAATGAATTGGTTGCACGGATGAAGGAATTCGGCCTTGACCCGAACGGGGACATGAAGTGGTACGTGGATTTGCGCAGGTACGGGAGCGTCCCGCACTCGGGGTTCGGGATGGGGATAGAGAGGCTGACGAAATGGGTGCTCGGGCTTAACCATATAAGGGATGCGATTCCATTCCCGAGAACGATCACAAGGTGTTATCCATAGTGAGGAGCGTAATCAGGAATTTGTATCTGATGCAGGTGAGGGGGAACGGGATTTCCCCGAAGGATTACGCGAAGCTCTACCCCGGGGAGAAGCGGATGCTGGAGAGGAAGGGGAGGAGGTACTTCCTAACGCGGCAGAAGAGGAAAAGGCTGAAAGTGGTGCTGACGGGCGGGGTGTTCGATGTGATACACATCGGGCACGTGCTCGCGCTCTCCGAGGCGGCGAAGCTCGGGAACGTGCTGGTTGTGGTCGTGGCGCGGGATGAATTCATAAGGAAGAAGGGAAGGAAGCCCCTGCACAACCAGAAATACCGGACGGCGATGGTGGGCGCGCTTAAGATGGTGGACCTCGCGATCCCGGGCGCAAAGGACATGGGCGAGACCCTGGGGAGGGTGAAGCCGGACATCATTGCATACGGATACGACCAGAAGCCGATTCTGAGGCCCGGGGGGGTGCGCGTGGTGAAATTGAGTGCGCACGCAAACCCGAATTCGGCGAGGACCACTAGCATTATCAAGAAGGTGGGGATATGACGGATGTGCAGCTCAAGGTTGTGGAGGTGGAGATGCCGAAGGAAGCAAATGTGGTGATAGGGCAGAGCCACTTCATAAAGACGGTGGAGGATTTGTACGAGACGCTTGTGGAGAGCGGGATAGGGATAAAATTCGGATTGGCGTTCTGCGAGGCCTCCGGGAAAAAATTGGTGAGAAGCGACGGGAACGACGCGGATTTGCAGGAGCGCGCGGAGCAGGAGGCGCTCAGGATTGCGGCCGGCCACACGTTCATCATCTTCATAAAAAATGCTTATCCGGTAAATATAGTGAACAGGATACAGAATGTGAGCGAAGTTACGAACCTCTTCGCGGCGACCGCGAACAGGGTGCAGATTGTGATTGCGGAGACCGGGTACGGAAGGGGCATAATGGGGGTCATAGACGGGGAGAGGCCCCTGGGGGTGGAGGGGCCCGCGGACCGGAAGGAGCGCAAAGACTTTTTAAGGAAGCTGGGTTATAAGAGATGAGTTGATATTTATGGCCATGGAAGGACCGCAATTAAGGATGCCGGAAAAGAAGGAGGAGGCGGGCGAGACCGAGCTGAAGCAGTTTTTGGAATCGCGCTCGGTGAGGCAGTTCACCGAGGAATGGCACAAGGAGGGCTATACAAAGGCCGGGATACATGAACTGCTTACCGAATTGCACATAAGGTTCAGCGGGGACGAGAAGAGGACCACGGAAAGGGCGGGCGAGATACTCTCCGTGCTGAAGAACATAGACCTCGGGAAGTTCAAGGTGAAGTCCGAGGGCATACTCAAGGGGCTGAAGAAGGCGCTTGGCGGGGGATAGCTAGTCCTTAATCCTCATCAGGAAGAACACTATGCAGCCGCTAAGGAGGATTGCCGCCGCCCTTGCGGCAAAAACGTGGCCGAAGGACATCTCCGCGAGCACTCCGCCCAGGAATGAGGCGGCAATTGCGCCGGTCGTGTTCGCGAAGCCGAATATGGAGATGTCCCTTCCCCGGTTCTCGTGCTCTGGGAGAAGAGTTGAGATTTTCATCGCGCTCAGCCCGTAAAGGGGCCAGCTGATGTTGTCTATCGCCATCAGCAGCAGGAATGGGAGGAAGTCCTGGAAATAAATGGCGCCGAACCAGGCGGATGCGTTTATGAGCGCGCCAATGAATATCATCTTCCTCAGGCCCTTGCGGTCTATGTGCGGGCCGAGGATGTAGCTGAATATTGACCATAAGATATAAGTGGCGGCTATGAAGAGGCCCACTCCCGTCGCGTCGAACCCGAAATGCCTGGCGAGGAATATGTAGAGCACATACATCGATGTGATGTTCGTGAAGCCCGTGCAGAAC
>JAXDAS010000002.1:0-5364 GCA_034679605.1 Microcaldota archaeon | reverse complement strand
TGATCACGGAAAACAGCGTGATAATCACATTGGGATACGAGGCCGCCAGGCGAGGGGAGAGGAACCTGGTTATGGAGGGGGCAGAACTCCGGGGGAACACATATTACTATGGCCTTCCCGAGGACCTGAGGGGGTTCGAGGCGCTTGAAGGCGGGGCCATCGCCCCGAGGCTGCAGTCCGCGGCCCTGGCCGAGGACCCTGAAGGCGGCGGCGCAACCCTCTTTTTGATGGGAAGGGACGGCCATCTCCGCGCGACCCGCACGGACAGGTTCTCGGAGCCGTACGTCCACTACGATATAGAAATAAACGGGGAGGCGAGGCTGCTTGGCGCGGGGACGGTCGCCCTGCTTGCCGAGCCCGGGAGGAACGTGATGCTCGCCCTAAGGGCTGACTTCGAAAGGGGAAGGGTCGAGCGGGCCAGGGTGGCGCTTCCGGAAACTCCCATCGGAACACCGGAAATCAGGGTTGTGAACAGGGATGTGCTGCTTTCATTCGGCAACATGCAGGTGCTGGTCCTGGTCGGGGAGCCGGGCAATCCAAATAGCGTGACGATAGCGACGGTTTCGGGGCGATAGGAAGGCGGCGCAAATCAGGGCTCTAGCCCGTACCTGTCCCGCATGTAGTTCCCGACCGCGCGCACGAGCGCCTCCTTGTCCCCCGCGCTCAGCTCGTTCCTGCCGTTTATGCTCGCGACCTCCAATTCGTAAACCGAGCGCGTCCAGCCGGGGTCGGCAATCCTCCCTGCGCCGAACTCGCCCATCCTGTTGCGTATGTCCTGCTCGTACTGCGCAAACATCCTCTGCTGCTCCTCGTTGCCGAGCTCGGGCGTGTGCTCTGTCTTCGCATTCGGCACGGGCGTGGATTCCATTATCTCCCTCGCCCTCTCCCGGCTTATGGACACTTCCTTCACTGCCATCCCATCACAACATTAAAGCGCATTTTTGGTTTTTATTGGTTTGCATCACCTGAAGGAAAACGCAAGCCGGCCCCCCTCGGTGCGGGAGATGCGCACCTCCACCTCGGAACCGTCCCCGCCTGCGAACAGCGCGACCACCCCGGATTCGGTTTCCCTGTAGCTGAGCAGGCGTTCGGCGGAGAAATTGCCCGCGTCGTACACGAAATGCCTCCAGCCGTCCTCCGTCCTCCTCAGGTCTATGACCGGGGAATCGCCGCCCTGCAGGAAGATGAAGCCGCCCCCGTACTCAACTGGGACGCAGTCCGGGGCGAGCTCGGGCATCTGCGCAGAGACGCGCTTTGCCTCGGAAAACATGAATACCTCAACATTGTTCCCCTCCTCGAAAACAAACAGCGCGTCCCCATCCAGCACGGAGCGCGCCGCGGGCAGTTCGAGCGTTATCTTCCCCGGCCCCGCCCGCATCACCCTTTCCTCATCGGGCCTCGAGAAGATTTCGGCGCCGGGCAGTACGTGCACCTCATCCGAGGAGACGACCAGCGTCCTGGTTTCGCCGTAATGCACCGAGACCACGTCCCCAAGGTCCCGCGGCGGGATTCCTACCTCCCTCGTTTCCTTGCCGCAGACACGCTCGAGCGTCAGGTATACTCTTCCGAGCATCCTGCCGAGCGCGCCATCGCCACCCGTGGCCTCAAGGCCGAACGTCCCGCCATCATATTCCATGCGCGGGGCATCGGGGAAGAGGGGCGCGAGGTTCAATACTGCCAGGTCCGGGGCGCATGCGGGCCCGGGGTTCTGGGTTGGGCTGGCCGCCCTTGCAGGCTGGGGAAATAAAAGCGCCGCGGCGGCGGCGATTGCGGCGAACGCCCTTGCCTTCGGACGGTGTTTTAGAATATGCTTTGGAGTGTTTCTTTTTGCGCTGCAAACGCGCTCATCCGCGGAAAACCCCTTTCCTTCCATGGGAACAGCCTATTCCTTCTGTGAGACGAAAACCGTGGTCCCCTGCTCCATCGCCGCGCGGAGGTTGGTGAAGAAAAGGTCCTTCGGGACCTCCATAAGAACCCTGCCCGCGCTGTCCAGGACGCTAACCGTCCTGCCTGAGACAAGGTCCGGGTGGTCAAGTATCTCCTGTGCGCCGACCGGCTCGAACGTCCTCAGGTTCACTAGGAAATCGGTGGAATATTCTCCGTGGTCTATGGAAACCAGGTAGGTTGCGGTAAGCTCCTCCTCCCTGGCCGCGGGGCGGTCGCGCGGCTCAAGCGGGACCGGGACACTCTCCCTCAGTTCCGGGCTCCCGGAAAACTCGCTTTCCTTCGCCTGCTTTCTTTTCTCTCTTCCAGCCATAATATCACACATATTATTGTGCAGCCACAATTTATATATGTTTTGGACCCCCCACGTTGGCGGAACCCTTATTTATATAGATTTGCTGAGAAGGACGCCCATGGAAGTTTACGCTTACGGAGGCGCAAGGGAGGTCGGGAGGAACTGCTTCTTTGTGCACGAGAAAGGAAAGTACATGATGCTCGACTGCGGGGTGAAGCTGGGCGAGGAGACGGAATACCCCGCCATACCCGACAGGATGTGGCAGCACATCCACGACATAGTGGTGACTCACGCGCACCTGGACCATTCCGGCTACCTGCCGCACGTTTTCCGGGACGGCTACCGGCCCCACATCCACGGGACGAAGCCCACGATGGACCTGATTTCAGTATTGCTGGCGGACTACGCGCGCCTGGGGAAGGGGATGCGCAGAGGCGCGAACGCCTTCACGCAGAAGGACGTGGACAATGCGATGAGGAATTTCCGCATCCACGAGTTCGGGAAGGAGTTCCATACCGGGCACGGGTTCAGGGTCAGGCTGCTGAATGCCGGGCACATTTTGGGGAGCGCCATGGCTTTGGTGCAGGGGGAGAAGAGATTGCTCTACACCGGGGACATTTCTGTGCGGGGGACGAAATTATTGGACGGGTGCGAGAGGGACATCCACTGCGACACCCTCATAATGGAGAGCACCTACGGGAACGAGGAACTGCCCTCGGTGAAGGAGACGATGAAAAGATTGGTGCACGAGATAAAGGAGACCCTCAAAGAAGGGGGGCATGTGCTGATTCCCTCGTTTGCAGTGGGGAGGGGGCAGGAGATTTTGCTGCTTCTCGAATCCTACATGAGGTCCGGAGCCCTTCCCGAGACTAAAATTTATGTGGAAGGAATGATAGGGACCGGGATGAAAATCACCAGGCAGAACCTTGGGTATGCGAAGGAAGAGATAAAGAATAGAATTCTAATGAGCGAGGACGACCCTTTCAAAAGCCCGTGGTTCCTCACCCCGCGCAGGAAGGACAAGGGCGACGTGTTCGAGGAGCCCTCCATAATAGTGAGCACGTCCGGCATGCTCACCGGAGGGCCCGCTTTGGGCTACGTGGCGCGCATGGCGCCAAACCCGAAGAACAAGATAATATTCATGGGCTACCAGGCGGACGGCACGCGGGGCAAGAAGATACTTGACGGGGCCAAGGAAGTGGAGATAGACCGCGAGATGGTGAAGATAAAGATGAAGGTGCGCGAGATAAGGATTTCCGGGCACTCGGGGAAGAGCGAACTGATACAATTCGTAAAAGGATTGAAGGGGCTCAAGAAAGTGGTCTTGATACACGGGGAGCCGGACGCGCTGGAATCGCTGGAGGAGAGCCTGGGCAGGAGCTACGAGGTCGTTGTTCCTTCAATAGGGGAGGAAATAAAGGTCTGATTATCCGTTGCGTAAGGAGTGCGTGCCAAGAGTTGCAAAGTGAAGTGGGAGGGGGTCAGAAAAATAGAAAGACAGGGGGGGATTCGGCTCGTGCCCCGATATATGGGGCTCGAGGCGAAGAGGGTTTCCCTCCCCGCGTTTCTTCTAAACGAATTCCTCGCACGGGACAAGCGGTATGTTTATGTCCGAGGTGCAGGTGGCGTTGCCGTCCGGGAACGTGACGTCCGCGGTGATGTGGACGTTCCCCTCGCCCCTCGAGCGCATGTCCAGCGTGACCCAATAGCCCGCGAGGTTCCCTATGCTGTCTTCCGAGACAGAGGCGTTCCCGGTAGCCCTGTAGGACCAGTCCACGCCCTCCGCGAAGTCGCATTCGCCCTCTATGCCAAGCACGTTGTCCCTGCAGATGAGGGTGAAGTCGTAGGTCTCCCCGGGTATCCCCTGGTACGAGCCCGGCTCAACCGTGCACCCGTAGTGCTCCTCCTCCTCGGTCTCGTTCCCTCCGGTGGGCGGGACGCAGCGTATGTACCTTTCGTCATGGTTGTTGTTCTCGAGCTCGCCCTCGTTCGTTGTTCCCGGCCTCGGGCAGTCCACGTCGACCAGCACCACGTAGGTCTGGTTCTCCATCTCCTCCGTGCACATGAAGTCCAGCTCGTCCCCGAATTGCTCTCCCGGGCCAAGCGCAGGATAGGAGTATGTGTACTCCGGGGAAAGCGGCATGAACAGCCTTATTGGCGGGCCGAAGGGCCCGATTGTGCCAGTCACGTAGTAGCCCACCTGCACGCACGTGTCCCCGGGGTTGCTTGGGACGCCGCCATGGTTCCTCGTTATTATGGTTATGTTCGGGTCCTCCCCGGTGGGGATGTCGAACCTGCTCAGGTCGGGCTCGAACCTCGGGACGAGGTCCGTGGTCTCCCCGGGCGGGCACTCGAACCTCACCGTGTATGTCGCGCGGGCCGGGATTGTGCCGCCCGCAGGAGTGCAGGCCGGGCAGGTGAAAGATACGTTGAAAGTTATGCCCTTCTGTATGGTCGTGCAAATCCCCTCCTCGTCCGGGACCGTGAGCGTGCCCGTGAATTCCTTCGTCTGGCCCGGGTTCACCACAAAATATGACATGGGGATTATGCCGGGCGTGTCGTAAGCGAATGTGAAGCCGTCGCTAACCGATACCGCGCCTACCGTTATCGGCTCGCAGAGGCGGTCGGATTCCGGGCAGTTGTTCCTGATGGTTATCGTTATCGGGGTCGTCGTCCCGGGCTCCGCGCTTATCGGGTCCGGGGTGATGCTCACGAAGTTGCCGGAGCAGCGGAGGTCCTCGTTTGTCACCACCCGCAGGTTTAGTGTTGCCGGCCCAACGGAAGTCGTGTAAGGCGGGGCGCTGTAGCCGAACCTGGGCTCGGTCCTGCCGTAAATCTGGTCATGCAGTTCGGGGGCGATGTCGCACACGTCCCTGACCACGCCGAGGCATCCTGTGACGTCCATCGAATTCGTTATTGTGTGCATTCCGCGGGCGAGGCGAACGGTGCCGTCGGTAGGCGAACCGCCTATCACCTGGGATTCGAGCAAGGTCGTGTCATACCTCAGGGAGGTCGTTCCCTTGCAGACCACGTTTGTGTCCCCCGCGGCATTGCTGTAGGTGACATCCTCGTAGCGCTCATAGGTGTTGACCCTCTGCCTCACGAGGCTGCCCTCGCTGCCCCAG
>JAXDAS010000001.1:0-8484 GCA_034679605.1 Microcaldota archaeon | reverse complement strand
CGCGTCAAACTGGCATATGCGGGCTTCCGCCGCCCTTCTCCTGGGCGCCTCATCCGATTCTTCCGACGTGCTCCCGAACCTTGTCGCCTCCGCGGCCAGGGACGTCCACGAAGTCGGGGAATGCGCCAGGATGGCCGCGGTCCGCATAGGCAGGAACCACTTCTGGCGTTCCGACGTGAAGGGCGCGCTGTTGGATTTCATCGCTCCATCCAAGGGGGAGCGCACCGCTGCCCACAAGCCGGACGACGGGGAGAAGATGGCCGGAATCGCAAGGCAGGTCATGGCGCAGGTCAACGAGCTGGAACGGTTCGGCGCAACATCCTCCGGCAGGCCGTCGCAGGCGACCCTTGACCTCCTTAGCCCGAGGCAGAAGTTCATAGGGATGCTGAGGAACGCGAGGGAGAGCGGGGATTACTCCCCGCTCGCAAGGGAATTCCCCGCAGAAACCGTCATAAGGAACATGCTTGACGAGGAATATGTCAGGATCACCCCTGAAAGCGTCCCCGAGCTCAAGGCAATGTTCTCGATCTACCTGAGGGCGATCTCCCGCAGCCCAGAGGTATACCCGGAGGTCCTGGGCGCGCTCATAGACTCGTCCGTGGAAGAGCTGCTTGAGGTGAAAAAGCAGCTCGACGGCGGCCAGCCCGCCCAGCCAAAAAGCCCGCTTTCCGTGCTGAGCCGCGAGGAGGCAAGGTTCATCGCCCTGCTCAATGAAGCCTACCAGAAGGGAGACTATTCCGCGCTTGTCAACGGCGTGAAGATGCCGGACGCGATAAGGATGCTGGTGCGGTCCGCATCCGCCAACCTTGAAGAGGGGCACCTTCCTTTCCTCAAGAGGATCACCTCGGATGTGATAAAGGCGGGGATACGCGCGAGGGGCCCGAAGGCCTTCTACGAGGCCGCTGAGGCGCTCTACGAGATGGCGCTCACGCGCGACCTCTATGTCCATCACCTTTCCCAGGCGGTCGCCGACATGATAAGCACGCCCAAAAAGCGGGGCAGATAGTAATTTAACCATTGGAGGAGCTATTTTCCCATGCAAGTGCTCAAGCTCGGCGGCTCGGTGCTCACGAAAAAGGACGGGTACATGGAGCTGGACAAGAAAAACATAGATTCGCTGGCAGGCATGCTCGGCTCGGTGTGGAAATCCGGGACCCGCGATTTCATCCTCATACACGGGGCTGGCTCATTCGGGCACCCCCTGGTGCTGAAATACGGCCTCGACAACGGCATAAGGACGGATGCGCAAAAGGCCGGCATGGCTCTAACGCACGCCGCGTGCACCTGCCTTTCCCAGGCAATTGTTGATGCGCTTGTGAAGAACGATGTGCCTGCAATCACGGTCCCCCCTTCCTCCATTGGAAAGCTTTCGGGCAAGCGTATAGCCAAGCTCGATTCATCCGCGGCCCTCTCCCTGCTTTCCTCGGGCTTCCTGCCCGTCCTGCACGGAGACATGATGCTGGACGAAAAAATGGGCGGGGCAGTATGCTCGGGCGACCAGCTGGTTTCCTATTTCGGGAAGGATGCCGGGCGCGTCATCCTCGGCACGAATGTCGACGGCATAACCGCGGAAGGGCGCGTGGTGCCCCGCATCACGAAAGAAAACCTTTCCGAAATCCTGGCGCACGTGAAAGGGGCGGGCACAGCAGATGTCACAGGCGGGATGCGCGGCAAGCTTGAGGAACTCCTGCGCATGGGAAAACCGGCATACATAACAAATGCCCTCCATCCCGAAAGGATAGAAAAGCTCCTGCGCGGGGAGAAAACGATATGCACGCTCGTCGGATGAATGCAACAGTTAAAAACACTCTTTCCCATATTATCTTCCTATGGCCGATAATGAGAGCGGAGCCAGGAGGCCGCCGCCCCCTCCGGGGCACAAGCCAACCGGTGAGAGAAGGGCGCTGATGCCCCCTCCGCCGCCCGGTGCGAGAAGGATAACCGGAACGATGCCCGCCGTTTCCCCCCACAAGGCAACCCTCAAGGGCCCGCCACCCCAGGATTATTCCTTCCAGGGTGCGAAGCCGGCACCGGAACAGCCTCAGCCCGGGAAAGCCGGAACCCTGCGGGAAAGGATAGGTGATGGCGCCTACAGGAAGCTGGCGTCCGCCCTCATAAAATTATGCAACGCCTGCAACCTTGACAAGGCTCAGTTCATGGCGGATGGGAATTCCGTAATATTCCGCAACCCTGCCACATTCCGGGACTCGAGGATGCCGGTGGAATTTTTCGGAGGGAAACCCGAGATACGCATTTATCTTGACGACATCTGCCCGAACCCAGAAAAGGAGGCGAGGTGCAGGGACATTCTCCGCGAATTCGGTGCTGGCGGCATAGGCGACCCTAGGACCAAGATGTTATCCTCCTTGAATCACATCTACATCCGCGTTACCGAAGACCGGGTTTCGCTATGCGGCTCAAACAAGCGCGACGGCCAGCCCCTGGTCTACTTATTCCTGAATGTGCAATGAGCAGGCCGGATCAGTTCCGGATGCCTAGAGAGTCGCCAGCTTCACCCTGATGCCCTTGTTGTGCGCCTTCGCCTTTTCCAGCACTATGCTTGCGGTCACTATGTCCTGTATCCCCAATCCGGTGGAGTCGAATATGGTGATGTCCTCGTCGCCGCTTCTCGCATTCTTTTTGCCCGCAACTATATCCCCAAGCTCCGCGGCGATGTTTTCCCTTGTGACTATCTTCTTTGAAACCGGCACATTGATTTCCCCGGAGTGGGAGGCCTGTTCCCAGTCGTCTATCACTATTTTCGCCCTCTTCATTATCTCCGGGTCCAGCTCCTCCTTCCCCGGCGCATCCGCCCCTATCGCGTTTATGTGCATCCCCGGGTGGATCCATTCGTTTTTCACTATCGGCTGGTGCACTGGAGTGGTCGTAACCAGGACGTCCGCATTTTTGCATGCGCCTTCCCCATCCGCAACCTCCGCGTGCAGCCCGAGCGATTCCGCGAACTCCACGAACTTCTTGGCGCTCTCCGCGTTCGCATCCACCGCATAAACCCTTTCTATTTTCATCACTTCCTTGTGCGCCATCAATTGCGTGTGCGCCTGTATCCCGGTCCCTACGAACGCGATGTTCTTCGCGCCCTTCTTCGCAAGATGTTTGGTCGCGATCGCCCCGGCCGCGCCGGTCCTCATCGCGGTGAGCCACGAGCCGCCCATCACCGCGAGCGGAGCCCCGCTCTCCGTGTCCACCAATATTACAGTAGCCAGGACAGTAGGGATGTTCTTTTCCTTTGGATTGTTTGGGAAAACTGTCACCGCCTTCAGCCCGGTCTGCTTAAGGTTTTTGAGGTACGCCGGCATCACCCTAAGGTCCCCCGTAGGATACATTATGTACATCTTCGGCGGCATCTCCACGTTCCCGTTGCCCCTTTCCCTGAACGCCGTCTCCACCGCGGGAATCACGTCCTTCATTTCCAAAATTTCCTTCACCAGTTTTTCCTCTACAATCAAGGTTTCTGTCATCCAACCCACCCTAAACAGAACGCATAATCAAATAAAATATAAAAACCTGCTTGCGCTATCACAATTCCTCTTCCTGGCCGTGCACGTCCAGCTTGAGCTTCTCCATAGGCTTCATCCTCGGGGGCAGCAATTCCCTTTCCATCTTGAAGGCTGCGACCGCAAGAAGGTAATTCCCTATCGCCCTCGCCACCCTGAACGCAAGCTCATCCTTTTCGCCCGCGTCGCACTGCACCACGCATCCGGGAAGGGCGGGCACATACGCCACGAAGTAGCCGTCCGCGGGAATTACGACCACATCATATCCCTCCACCCTGATTTTCCTCATTTCAACGCACCCGCATGCGCGCGGAATTCCGCCGGCGTTATGCCTGCTTGCGCCATTATCTCCACAAAAGCGAGCGGCTTGTATCTCAGGCCGGGCTTCATGTCCAAAACCACGGGATAGGGCTCGCCGTCCCTTATCCTTCCGTACGCGACCTGCTCGCCGTCCCTCGAGTACTGCCTGAAGCCCATGCTTTCCAGCAGCCGGGCCATCTGCCGCGGCTCCGAGAACCTCTCCATCTCCCTGGCGTTCTTCGGCCATTCCATCGAACGCCCCGCCTTTCTCAACATCTTATTCAGCCCTATCCGCTCCGCAATCTCGTTGAAATCCAGCCTGAGCACAGAAGGGTCGCTGCGATAGTCGAGCCCCATGGGCGCCGCACCGTTGAAAAACCTGTTTGATGCGAAATCGATGAGCATTCTTTTCTTCTCCTCAATCTGGAATTCGCGCGGCTGTGCGGCGAGGTTCGCCAGGCGCGGCCTCCCCACCTTCCTTTCCTCCGCAGGCTGCTTCCGCGCACCGAACTCCAGCCCCCTCGGCCCGTCCGCCGCGGCGCAGAGCGCCCTTATCATGCGCTCGGCCATTTTCAATTCCTTCGCGGAGATGTTTTTCTTCCTCTTTGCCTTCAGCAAATGCCCATAAAGGGCATGGAGGCTCATCCTCCCGCTAATCGCCAAATCTGGTTTCACCGAGGAGAAGAATTCGCTTATCTCATCGTAAAGCTCCGGGGAGAGCGAGCTCGCCTTGATCCTTTTCAGTCCCGGGGGCATCTCCATGGATAGATACCGCCGGGACGTATTTTAATACTTTTCCTGCGGAGTAATATGCATGGCGAGAATGGCGGAAGCCGGGGACGCCGGAGCCGGCAAATCCACGGGCGGAGGGGGGAGCGCCCATGCGATGAGGGCCAGGGCGGAGAATGCGAAACGCCGCGGAAGGAACAATCGGCGCCCACCCGCGCCGCCGGAGCCCCAAAGGCGAATCACCAACCTTGAAAGGATACACAACCTCAACAGGCAGAACATAATAGACGACCTCGCGCTCAAGGCGAGGATGCATCCCGAGGCGAGGATGAGCGCGGCCCTTTTGCAGGAAGCGGACGGCCTGATGGCCGGCTTCGGGCCCATAAAGAATTCCATAAATGCCGAGCTGGAGAAGTTCCGCAACGGCACATATTCTACGGAAAGGCCCGAGGAGTACGCGGCAGCCGCAGACCGGGTCCGCTTCGCGATGTACCTCGTGGACAAGATAATGGAGATGCACGGGGCTGTGATGGAAAAGGACAGCGAGTCACTCCTGCGCGTTTTCGTCCTCGCCGCGCGCGGCATCCAGAACATGCTCTCGGGCAATTATTTCATGAAATCCGGCTGGCAGCTCATGGCCCCGGGTGAATGGGGCTACCTTGATTTGAGGGTGGAGCCCCCGTTCACCGCGTGCGCGCAGGCCTGCGGCGTGAAGCTGCTGCCCATAGACAACAAGATTTACCTGAAGGAATTCCTTGAAAGGATCGGAGCGCGCTGACTTAGAACTGCACTCCAGAGAGGTATCTAAGGTTTTCCACGGCCTCCTGCGGCATTATCCTCATCAGCCCCTCGACCATTTCCGGCCTTTCCATCATCCTCATGAAATTCTCATACAGGGCCGGGTCGGTCCGCTGGAGCACCTCGTAGAGGTCGTTGAGCTTGGTTATGCCCCTGCCTCCGCTTATGGTCTCAAGCACCTCCTGCATCGCCGCGCGGGACTGCTGGGGCACCAGGCTCATTACATAATCCACGTACTCATCCCGCCCGCTCCCGAACACCGTGACCACGTACTCCCCGGCGGCAGCCGTTGCTGCGCTAACCCCTCCGGACCTCTGCGCGCCCAGGAAAAGGTCTATGTTCGCCGCGGCCATGCCCTCCGGGGCGTTGAACATCCTCACCGAGGGAAGGAGCCCGGTTTCGCTTTCGGAAAGCGCATCGTATATGGCCGCCTCTATCCCCTGCCTGTGGAGGGCGGCCTCGTCCCCCTCCACCCCCCTTATCACGTACTGCATCGTTGGCGAGCCGGATGCGCGCTCAACCGTTATCCCGTGCTGCCGCGCATATCCAGCAATGGCGCTGTCCACCGCGGTCGCAAGCGGGTTGAACCTCTCCTCGCCCACAAGCGCGTTTATCAGCTTAACCCTCATTTCGCCGGAAAGCGCCTGCCCGGTGCCCTTCCTGAATAAATATCTCGCCGCGTCGTCTATTGGCAGGCTGCCCCCGTGCGCACCTATGGAACGCGCGATCGCCTCGCTCTCAGCCTGCGTTATCAATTGCCTCTCCACCATCTCGTCCAGCCTCGGGAGCAGGAACGCGCCGAGGTCCGCCTCCACCGCCTGCTGGACGCTTGGGGGCATGCGGAAGGAGATGTCGAAAACGCTCCCCTGCACTATTTCCTCCGGCTGCAACTGCCTGATTGTAAGGTTCGGCATGAACAGCAGGTTTGCCCTGCCCATGCCCAGCGCTTCGGCCACCACAGGCGCGTGCGCCGCGCTCCCGGTCCCGGCCGCCCTTCCCGCCGCCTCGCTCAGGAAGCCCGGGGCCGTGAGGGGGTTGGCGCCGAAAGTGGCATAGTCAAACTTGAACCTAGTTATTGATTCCGGGTGCCTCAGCCCTCCCTCGGCTATTTCCAGAAGGCTCCTCCCCGCGTACTGCTCCGCGCCCGCGAGCTCCGCTATCCTGGCCTCCGGCGCCCCCCTGAGCGCGGCTATGAACTCGTCCGCGTGCGCGGTCACGGAATCGCCGGGCCCGTATATCGCAATCATGAACTCGTCCGATCTTCCCGGCCTCCTTGTGAAGACGGGCGTCACCCCATCCAGCCCGAGCCTCCCCGCGGTCTCCATCACCGTCTGCCGCACCCCCTCCATGCGCGCGGCTATGGTCGCGTCCATCACCCCGGCCCCGAGCATGGTGTTGCCAATATTTACCCCGCTCATGTCCCCCCTTATCAGTACTCCACTGACCTCGCCGGTAGGGCTCTGCCTCGCGGCTATCTTTATGAAGTCCTCGTAGAGCTGGGCCGCCTGCGATTCCGTACCTGCCCTGGGGACGACGAACACGCCCCTCTCGAGGTTCTCCCACATGCTCTGTATCTCGCCCATGTTGAACGTCACGGAGTAGCGCTCGACTATCTGGCTAGGCACCGGCGATACCCGGGGCGCGGCCGAAACGCTCCTCCCCGCGGCCGCAGGGGCGACCTGCATCCCCACCAGCGAGGTTACCGTGGCAGGCGCCTCGCGCCCCGCCTCTGCAGACACGACCTCAGTTATCCTTCCGGTGTTGATGTTCACTTTTATGCTTATCAGCTCGGCGCCCTCCCTCACCTGCGGCGGCACGTTGTTGCCGAATCCCACAATCCTTCCGGCGTCATCCACGTATGCTGGGACCCTCACACTGTCCCCATAAACCCTTCCGCCCACGAGCGCCTCATTGAAATTCCCCGCGACGCCTTCCCGCGGCCCCCTCCTCTCTCCGAGCACCGCGAGCGCGTTGCCCATCGTCATCTCGTCCGGAATATTGTTGTGGAACCTGTTGTCTAGGAATATCCTCTCCTCGCGGCCAAGCATCACCAGCTGGCCCCTGTACTCTATTTCCGTGAGCGGCGGCCCGGCCACGACCTCGCCCCTCGCCCTTGCCGCCTGCGCGGCCTCCGGCGTCCGGGCCTCAATGATGGTGGGAAACACCGCGGGCCTGCCCTGGGGCTCCACCCCCAGCATCCATCCGGGCAGGCGCCCCCTGTTCTCCTGCACGTATGCGAGCGCCGCCTCCTCCATTCCTATCCCGCGCTCCCTCGCAATCCTGTCGAGCTGGACGACCTCCGGAGGCACTATCACCGCGCCCCCCTGGGCCGAAGCGCTGCTGACCTGCCTCTCCCTCTGGAGCAGCCTCTCGGCCGCAAGCGCGTCTTCGGTGGCTGCGGGCGCCACGGCTGTCCGCGCCCCGCCCGCGGCCATCGCGGCGGGCATCCCGGGTATTTCGAGCGGCTCCGAAATTCTCATCCCCTGGAGCGCTTCAAGGGAGCGTGGCAATTCCCCGCTTTCGCAGCTTATGGACTCTATCACATTTTGCTCAATGTTCACTTTCATATGGAATTGCCTTCCGCGTTGCACCACGTCCTGGGGCAGGTGCTGGACATTGCCGAATGCGATTATCCTTCCGCTCTCGTCAAAATATCCGTTCACGGTAGCATATCCACTAGACCTTCCAAACGATTCAAGGCTCAAAACTTGGTGGAATCTCCCTTCCACACCTCCCCTCCCCCCAAAGACCGCGAGCGCATTGTCCACGGAGGCCTGGTCAACCGTCATTCCCCTAAACTGCTCCGTGACATAGCCGCGCTGCGCCTCGGGAAGCGCGGACACACTCCCCTCCACCTGCCGCGGATTGAGCGGAGGGCCGGCCTCCACAACGAAATCAGGCCTCCTCACCGCCTCCGCAGGGGGCCTGCTCGCCGCCCCTGCCAGGGGCGATTCCATCGCCCGCGTCGGCATGAACGCCTCCGGCGCCCGGCTCACCCTGCCCAGAATCCTTTCGGGTATGGGCAGCTCGTTCATCCTGAGGAATTTCACATATTCCGAAGCGAGCCTCTGCGCGTCCCCTGCAAGTTCGGGGCGCAGGAAGCTCATCCTCACCATGTCGCTCACTTCGGACGAAACAATCA